>JAOUPW010000400.1 GCA_029879665.1 Rhodospirillales bacterium
CGATATGCTCTCCGCCCTGGGGCCGTTGGCGCCGCCGGCGCGAACGGCGCTGGGGCTGGCGCGCACGGTCTTCGCCCGTGCCGAGTCCGATCTCAACACGTTGCGCGATGCGCTGCTGGCGCCGGCACGGCGTCATGGCGAGGCCCAGTCGGCGCGGCTGGAAGCGCTTGAAAACCGGATCAACGAATTGCCCCAGGGCCGGGGCCGAAGCCGAAGCCGGGAGGCCTCGCAGTGACCGGAAAGGAACCCATGGAACTGGTCTGCCCGGCAGGTACGCCGGCGGCGTTACGGGCGGCGGTGGATGCGGGTGCCGATTCCGTCTATGCCGGCTTTAGCGACGAAACCAACGCGCGTAACTTTCCCGGCCTTAATTTTTCCCGCGACGAACTGGGCGACGGTATCGCCTACGCCCATGACCGTGGCGTGCGCGTCCTGGTCGCTATTAACACCTATCCCCGCGCCGGCGATCCGGAGCCCTGGCACCGGGGCGTTGACGACGCGGCCCGGCTCGGCGCCGATGCCCTGATCATCGCCGACATGGGGCTTTGCGCCTATGCCCAGCGAACGCACCCGGACCTCCGCCGCCATCTTTCCGTGCAGGCGTCGGCTTCCAATGCGGAGGCGATACGGTTTTATGCCGAAAATTTCGGCGTTAAGCGGGTGGTCTTACCCCGCGTGCTTACGGTCGCGGAAATCGCGGCCCTCAACCGGGAAATAAAGGTCGAAACAGAGGTCTTCGTGTTCGGCGGCCTGTGCGTCATGGCCGAAGGGCGCTGCGCGCTCTCTTCCTATGTTACCGGTATTTCACCCAACAAGGACGGCGCTTGTTCGCCGGCAAGCCACGTCCGCTACGAGGAGGAAGGCGGACGCTTGATGACCCGGCTGGGGAATTATACCGTCAACGCCTTCGCGCCCGGTGAGGCGGCGGGCTATCCGACGCTGTGCAAGGGACGTTTTGCCGCCTACGGAAAGCCCGACTACCTGTTCGAGGAACCGACATCTCTGAGCACACTGGCCATGCTTCCGGACCTGGCGGCGGCCGGGGTGCGGGCGCTCAAAATCGAGGGCCGCCAGCGCGGCCGCGCCTATGTTTCCCAAGTGGTCGCCGCTTTTCGCCGCGCCGTCGATGCGGTGGCGGCGGGCGAGCCGGTGGCGGACGAGGAGTTGCTGGCCTTGAGCGAAGGCGGCCGGGAAACCGCCGGCGCCTACAAACGGGCGTGGCGGTGAATCCGGCCATGGAGCGCTTATCCCACAAGGATCGCGGCCGGATTACGCTGGGCCCGGTTCTGTTCAATTGGCCGGAAGAAAAATGGCGCGATTTCTATTTCCGAGTCGCCGACGAGGCCCCTGTCGATAGCGTCACCCTCGGCGAAGTGGTGTGCGCCAAGCGCATTCCGCTGACGGCGCCCCATCTGGCAGAGGTGACGGAACGGCTGGAAAGGGCAGGCAAGGAAGTGGTCTTTGCGACCTTGGCGCTGGTGATGTCGGAACGGGATCTGGATGCCGTCCGCGCGGTCACCCTTGGCGCGGCGGAAGGGCTTTTGGTCGAAGCCAACGACGTTTCCACTTTAGGGTTGCTCGCGGGCGCCGCTCACGTCGCCGGACCCGGGCTTAACGTTTATAACGAAGACACCCTGGCGTGGCTGGCCGGTAACGGTGCCATTCGGGTTTGCCTGCCGGGCGAAATGCCGGGCGCTTCCATCACCGAGCTGGGCCGGGCGGCGCCTGTGGATTTGGAGGTTCAGGTGTTTGGCCGCATGCCGCTGGCGATTTCGGCACGCTGCTATCATGCCCGGGAATGCGGCCTCGACCGGGATTCGTGTCAGTTCGTCTGCGAACGGGATACCGACGGCATGGAAGTCCGCACCCTGGACGGGGCGCCGTTCGTCGCCGTCAACGGAATGCAGACCCTGTCGCACGCGTGCTGCAACCTGGCCGGCGAGGTGCCTGATTTGCGCACTGCCGGAGTTAGTCATTTCCGGCTGTCGCCCCAGGACATGGACATGGTGGCGGTGGCCGGCGTCTTCCGGGATCTTTTAGACGGACAAATTGAACCCGCCGCCGCCATCTCGAATCTGACCGCCATTGTCGACGGGATGCCCTTCGCCAATGGCTTCTTTTACGGCGACGAAGGCCACGCCGCCATGGGCGCGCTGGCGGAATAGGCGCGAGTCCTGTCGTGCCTTCGCGGCCCTAAGCTACTTTTTCAAATACCGCGATAAAAAACCCGTCGGTGCCGTGCCGCGCCGGGGTAAGCAGGGCATAGGGGCCGTCGAAGGGCGCGGTGCCGCCAATGGTTTCCGCCCATACTTTTGGCGCCGGGATGCAGGTGAAGTCCTTGTGGGCGTTCAGGAACCCATCCGCCTGGGTTTCGTTTTCTTCTTCCAGCAGCGAACAGGTGACGTAGATCAGCCGCCCGCCCGGTTTTACCAGCTTGGCGGCGCCCGCCAGGATGGTTCGTTGGCTGGCGATCAGGCCGTCCAGGTCTTCCCGCGTTAGGCGCCAGCGGGCTTCCGGATGGCGCCGCCAGGCGCCGGAGCCGGAGCACGGCGCGTCCACCAGCACCCGGTCGGCGACGGCCGTGTCGTCCACCATCCAGGGTTCGGCGACTTCCTTCAACACCCGGGTTTCGATGAGGGTGGCGCCGGAACGCCGAAGGCGCGGGGCCAGGCGTTTAAGGCGTCGCTCCAGGGTATCGCAGGCGATCAACAGTCCCAGGTTGTTCATGGAGGCGGCCAGGGCCAGGGTCTTGCCGCCGGCGCCAGCGCAGACGTCAAAGACCGTCTGGCCGGCCAGGGCGGCGCTGAGGAGGGCCGCCAGCTGCGAGCCTTCGTCCTGGATTTCGATCAGGCCGCTTTTATAGGCTTCCGTCGCGTCCAGTTTAACCCGGCCTTGAAGCCGAAGCCCAAGGGGAGAGAAGGGTGTTTCTTCCGTAACGATACCATTCCCGGCAAGAGAGGCTTGGGTCTCTTTGCGCGTACCCTTCAGAGTGTTGACGCGCAGGTCCACGGGCGCCGGTTGGTTGAGCGCTTGCATTTCGTCTGCCAGGGCTCCCCCGAACCGAGCTTGAAAGGATTCTTGAAGCCATGCAGGAATTTCCAGGACGGCTTGGATGGGCATATCCGGGTGGTCCATCGTCTGTCCGGCAACGGATTGAATGAAGTTCTCTTCCGTC
>JAOUPW010000401.1 GCA_029879665.1 Rhodospirillales bacterium
CCGGGGCCGACGCCGAGGCCGTAGAGGGTAGGGCGGTTTGCCATCAGCTCTCAGCAGCTTTCAGTTTTAACGCAGGCATACTGAATCACCGGACGGTGAGGCTTGAAGCCGGAAAGCTTTCCCACCGGTTCGGCACGCTCAACGGAAATGCGCGTCAACTCGCCGCCGTGTTTGCTTTGAAAATCAAGCAGTCGGTGCTCGCCTTCGACCGTGACCGCATTGACGACCAGCCGCCCGCGGAAAGAAAGTTTCGCCCAGCAGGCCTCGAGCAGGCCGGGATCGGAAACGCCGCCGCCGACAAAAATGGCGTCGGGCGCCGGGCCGAGTTCATCCAGCACACTTATTATATCCCCTTCCACCACCTTCAATCCGGGAACGCCCAGGTTGGCGGCATTACGGGCGATCAGGGCGACACGACCGGAATCCTGTTCCACCGCGACGGCGCGGGTCCAGCGTTCGGACCGCAGCCATTCGATGGCAATGGACCCGGCCCCGGCGCCCAGATCCCACAACGTCTGATGGGGCAGCGGCGCCAGCGCCGCCAGAGTCACCGCGCGGACCTCGCGCTTGGTCAGTTGACCGTCGTGTTCGAATACATCGTCGGGCAGGCCGGCGAGGCGGGTCAGCGGCCGCGCCGTGGGTCCGGCGATACATTCAACGGCAATGGAGTTTAGATCGGCGCAGCGCGGATAAGACCAGCTTTCGGCCACCCCCTCGATACGTTTTTCTTCCGCACCGCCCATGTGTTCGAACACCGTGATCCGGCTCTGCCCGAAACCTTTTTCCGTCAGCAGCGCCGCCACTTCCTGGGGTGAGCCGCCATCGCGGCTGAGGATGAGCAAGTTCTGACCCGGCGCCAGATATAGGTTGAGGCTTTCCAGAGGCCGGCCGTGAATGGTCACGGTCTTGGCATCGGGCAACGACCAGCCCATGCGCGATGCCGCCAGGCTGAAGGCGCCGGGCACCGGGATCACGGTGATTTCTTTCGGCCCGAAGCGCCGGGCAATCACCGAGCCGGCGCCGAAATACATCGGGTTTCCGGAAGCAAGAATGGTGACGTTTTTGCCACGACGGGTTTCGATTTCGTCCAGGGTGGCGTCGAAGTTCTTCCCCCAGGCCAATTGTTCCTGAGATCCTCCTGAAACTTTTGATAGGTGGCGTTCGCCACCCACCAGCACGTCCGCCGTCTCGATCAGGAAATGGGCATAGGGGGAAAGGCCTTCCAGGCCGTCCTCGCCAAGACCGACCACCGCCAGCCAAGTCGTCCGTTTCATATTATATTGTCTCCTGGATTGTTTTCTTCGGCAGCATCCGCCGCCAGGGCGTTGACGGCTGCAGCGGCGAGCGCACTGCCGCCGCGCCGGCCGCGAAGGGTGAGATACGGAATCTCGCCGGCGGCGGCGATCAGGGCCTCTTTCGATTCCGCCGCGCCAACGAAACCGACGGGAAAACCGAGAATAACCGCCGGGCGGGACCCACCATCGGCGATGATTTCCAACAGCCGAAACAGCGCCGTCGGCGCGTTGCCGATGGCCACAACTGCGCCCGCCAAGCGTTCCCGCCAGAGATCAACGGCGGCGGCCGACCGCGTGGTGCCGTTGGCCTCTTTAATATGCCCAAGGGTGCAGATGACCTCATTGCCGGCGGAAAGCCGGCTTCGAATTATGCCATGGGCGACCATTTCCGCGTCCACCAAAACGGTTGCGCCGGCGGCCAGTGCGCGCCGGCCCGCTTTCGTCACGTCGCCCCCCCAGTTGAGGTCATTTACAATGTCCGTCATGCCGCAGGCGTGAATCAGGCGCACCGCAACCGGTTCCAGGTTTTCCGGCACCCGGCCTAAATCGGCTTCGGCCCGGATCTCGGCGAAGGAGCGGCGGTAGATGTCTACCGGGTTTTTAAGATACTCGAAGCGGGTCATCTGTCCTTGCCGTGATGGTGGTGATGTTCGGGGCCATGGTCATGCGCGGCGTGGCCGTCGGTTCCGACGCCCCGCACATGATGATGATGGCCGGCCTGGGGCGCCCCGACGTCGGCCTCATAGCCGATGATCTGTTCACGGTACTTGCACAACTGACAATTCATGGCGTTGTCGCCGGACAGCGCCTCTTCCGCCCGTTCGGCGAAAGTCTCGATCACCCCCGGATGATCGTTGAGATAAGGCGCCTTGATGATTTCCACGTCCGGGAATTTGGCCCTTGCTTCATCGACCCAGGCGTAGATGCGCCGCACCAGCACGCCGGTAAAAAGAAAGTATGGAAAAACGATAATCCGCCGGTATCCCAGGCGGACGGCATGCGCCAACCCCGCGTCGACCAGGGGTGAAGCGACACCGGAGTAGCTTACCTCGGCCCAACCGAATCCCATTCCTTCCCACAACATGCGCGCCACCTTGGAAACGTTGGAATTGGCGTCGGAATCCCCGGTGCCGCGCCCGACCACCATTAACAAGGTCTCGGCACGGGGGACCTTGGCCGTTGCGGCGGCTTCGGCTTCTTCAATGCGCATGGCGGCGGCGGCGATCATGCGCGCCTCAATGGCCAGTTCACGGCCGAACAGCATTTCGATTTCTGGGTTTTCGGCAGCGAAGCCGTTAACCTCCGACGGCAGGTCGTTTTTCACGTGGCCGGCGGCGAACAGCATGCCGGGAATGCAGATGATCCTTTCCGCGCCCCGCGCCTTCAGTTTTTCCAGCCCGTCGCGGATGACCGGACGGGCGAATTCAAGAAATCCGCTTTCCACATCATATCCGGGAAGACGTTTTTTCAAATGCCCGGCGAGGGCGTTGAATTCGTCGACGGCGGCATCGTCGCGGGAGCCGTGGCCGCAGATCATTACGGCGGTTTTTGTCATGCGCTTGGTCCTTGCCTTCGAGCGTCTTGCCCGGGGAGCCCCCGAGAGCCATTGGGCCTCCAGGTCCGGGCCCGGATGGTCATGGCCTCCGTCCGGGATGGTGGACCGGGACTATAAGGCCCCTTGCCCCCTGAGTCAGCCCGCTAAAGCACCAGAATTATTGACGTCGGCCTTCCGGCGACCCATGCTCCGGCCATGTTTACCTTTGGTCTTCCCGGCGGGGTTCACGGTTTCGACCCCCTTGTTTTGCTGCTGATCGCGTTGGTGCTGGAAGCCTATATCGGCGATGCCGCCTTTATCTTTGGCCGTGTGCCCCATCCGGTC
>JAOUPW010000019.1 GCA_029879665.1 Rhodospirillales bacterium
GCTCTCTCCCGGCCCCTTCTTTTTTCTAACTATTTGTTTTTAAATTGTAATTTGTGATCGTAACGAGATGGCACGGTTCTTGAACTTACCTGGAGCGGCACCGAGCCGAAACAACACGATGAATCTGAACCCGAGGCACCGCCCGCCCGCCAGCCCCCAACTCCGGGCACGGGCAACCGGGCAGGGCCTGAATGTAGAAGAGGATTATGATCGATGAAACTTATCATGGCTGTCATCAAGCCCTTTAAGCTTGATGAAGTCCGCGAGGCCCTTTCCGGCATCGGCATCGAGGGCATGACCGTCAGCGAGGTCAAGGGCTTCGGGCGGCAAAAGGGCCAGGCCGAAATTTACCGCGGCGCGGAATACACCGTCAGTTTTCTGCCCAAGGTGAAGCTGGAAATCGCCGTCAATGACGGCCAGGTCGAACAGACCGTTGAAACCATCCAGAGTACTGCCAACACCGGCAAGATCGGCGACGGCAAAATTTTCGTTTACGCGTTGGAAAAAGCGGTCCGCGTCCGGACCGGTGAAACCGACGCAGAAGCGCTCTAATCGCAGGCGCAATAATAAGGAGTATTTATGATGAAACCGTTTGCAAAAATCCTGCGTGTGGCCTTGCCGGTCGTTATCGGTCTGCTGTTTATGGCGGGCTCCGCGAGCGCGGCTGAAGCCCCCAAGGTCACCGAGACGCAGTATATCTTCAACACTTTTTCGTTTTTGGTACATGGCTTTTTGGTCATGTGGATGGCGGCCGGGTTCGCCATGCTGGAATCGGGGCTGGTACGTTCGAAAAACACCGCCACCATCTGCCTCAAGAACGTGGCGCTTTATTCCATCGCCGGCGTCATGTTTTATCTCGTCGGCTACAACCTGATGTACAGCGGTGTCGACGGCGGCTTCATGGGGAGTTTCATGCCCTGGTCCGGCGACAACGCCGCCGCCCTCAAGGGCGACTTCAGCGGCAATTACGCCGCCGAATCCGACTGGTTCTTCCAGATGGTCTTCGTCGCCACCGCCGCCTCGATCGTTTCCGGTGCGGTCGCCGAACGGATTAAGCTGTGGCCCTTTCTGGCCTTTGTCGTGTTCCTGACCGCCATCGTCTATCCCATCCAGGGTTCCTGGCAGTGGGGGGGTGGCTGGTTGTCGAAACTGGGTTTTGCAGATTTCGCCGGCTCGACCCTGGTGCATTCCGCCGGCGGCTGGGCGGCGTTGACCGGCGTCCTCATCCTTGGCGCACGCAAGGGAAAATACGGCGCCCACGGCGGCGTCTCGCCCATGCCGGGCGCCAACCTGCCGTTGGCGACTCTGGGGACTTTCATCTTGTGGCTGGGGTGGTTCGGATTTAACGGCGGCTCGCAGCTGGCGCTGGGCTCGGCGGCCGACGCCATTGCCATCTCGACCATCTACATCAACACCAACATGGCCGCGGCCGGCGGCGTGATTGCCGCCATGCTTCTGACCCAGGCGATCTACAAGAAAGTCGATCTTAGCCTCGCCCTGAACGGCGCCATTGGCGGCTTGGTCAGCATTACCGCCGGACCCGATACGCCCACCCTGGCTTCGGCGTTCCTGATCGGCGCCGTCGGCGGCGTGCTGGTGGTAACCTTCGTGCCGCTTCTCGACAGGCTCAGGATCGACGACGTGGTCGGGGCCATTTCCGCCCACTTGGTCTGCGGCATCTGGGGCACCATGGCCGTGCCCCTGACCAACGCCAACACCAGCTTCGCCACCCAGGCCATCGGCGTGGTTTCCATCGGCGCCTTCGTCGCCATCGCCAGTGCGGTCTTCTGGCTGATCCTCAAGTATACGATCGGTATCCGGGCCAGCGAGGAAGACGAAGCGCTGGGCATGGACCGGGCCGAGCTTGGCCTGGAGGCCTATCCGGAATTCGGTCGGGGGTCGCAGACGATCTGATTCCGCGTTTTCTCAGCGGCCCTGACGGGGCCGGCGGTCTTCTCCCCGCCGGCCCCTCTCTTCCCGCCAGGCCTACTCCCGGAAGGCGCAAGTCTTCCGGGGGCTTTTTGTTGCCTGATATTTGTGCAAATATTATTCATTTGCCTAATATTTAGCCCTTTATTCTTTGCCCCTTTATTGTTCTGAATCCGGAATGATCTTTTTTTGCCCTTTTAGATTAGAGGGTTAGCGTTCACCCGGGCGGATGGCACGGATATTGATATGTACCCCGCCAGTATCCGCGCCCCTGCGGGACGGGCGTATGCAGAAATCGAGATTCGGGAAAAGAGCGGGCGGCGCCTTGGGGTGCGGCCCTTCATTGGAGAGAGCTTAATGTTAAGTGATGGGAATACGGCCTGGATTCTGACCTCCACGGCGCTGGTTTTATTTATGACCCTACCGGGTCTGGCGCTTTTTTACGGCGGCCTGGTGCATGCGAAAAACATCGTCTCCGTTCTCATGCAGTGCTTTGCCATTACCGCGCTGGTCTCGGTCCTGTGGACGGTGGTCGGCTACAGCCTGACGTTCAGCGACGGCGGGGCGCTCCAGGGGTGGATCGGCGGCGTGGACAAGGCGTTCCTCGCCGGCGTCGGCGTCAACACCTTATCGGGATCGATTCCGGAAACCGTCTTCTTCATGTTTCAGATGACGTTTGCCATCATCACCCCGGCGCTGATCGTCGGCGCCTATGTGGAGCGCATAAAGTTCGGCGCCGCCATGTTGTTTTCCGTACTCTGGTTGATGTTGGTTTATGTCCCGGTCGCCCACTGGATCTGGGGCGGCGGCTGGCTGGGCGAAATGGGCGTGCAGGATTTCGCCGGCGGACTTGTGGTGCATCTCACCTGCGGCACCGCCGCCATCATCGCCGCACTCATGCTCGGCCCGCGCCGGGGTTTCCCGAGGGAAATGAAACCGCCGCACAGTCCGGTGCTGGTCATGATCGGCGCCGCCATGTTGTGGGTCGGCTGGTACGGATTTAACGGCGGCAGCGCGCTCGCCGCCGACGGCGCTGCCGGCATGGCGTTGACCGTCACCCATATCTCGGCGGCAACGGCGGCGGCCACCTGGATGTTTATTGAGTGGATCAAGTACGGCAAACCGACCCTGGTCGGCATCGCCACCGGCGCCATTGCCGGTCTCGCCACCATTACCCCGGCGTCCGGTTTCGTCGGCCCCATCGGCGGCCTTGCCCTCGGCTTGATCGCCGGCGTGCTTTGTTTCCTCGCCGTCAATTTCGTGAAATTCACCCTGAAGATCGACGACTCCCTTGATGTGCTCGCCGTGCACGGCATCGGCGGTACCACCGGTTCTCTGCTGGTGGCTTTCTTCGGCGCCGTTTCTTTCGGCGGGCTTGGTGTTTCAGAGAAGTCTATCAGCGAGCAGTTCCTGATCCAGCTGACGGGTATCGTCGCGACCCTGGTCTGGACCGCGGTTGTCACCACGCTGATTCTTTTTGCGATTCGCTCCGTTGTTGGTTTGCGGGTTGACGTGGAAGATGAAATCGAGGGTCTGGACATCATCACCCACGGCGAAAAGGGCTACGAATTCTAATTGCGCCCGCTTGTTGCGGCAGGGTTCGGCAGGGTAGACTTCGCCCGCCATGCTGAACCCTCGCCTCAACGACCTGATCGACTATCCCTTCGACCGGCTGCGCGCCCTGCTGGACGGTCATGCCTCGCAAGCGAACGTGGAACCGCTTGCGTTTTCCATCGGCGCGCCGCGCCATGCGCCGCCCGCCATGGTCGCAGAGATCCTTGCCGCCGAGTCCGCCGGATGGGGACAGTATCCACCCATCGACGGCACGCCGGAATTTATTGACGCGGTAAGCGGCTGGCTGTCCCGGCGGTTTAATCTGCCGCCGGGTTTCGTCAACGGCGCGGCCCACGTATTGGCCGCTTCCGGCACCCGGGAGGTTTTGTTCATGGCCGGCATGTTGTGCGTGCCGGAAACAAAAAACGGAAAATCCCCCGCCGTTTTAATTCCCAATCCTTTTTACCAGGTCTATTCCGGGTCCGCCCTGATGAACGGTGCCGAGGCGGTGTTTTTGCCCACCGGGCGGGAAACGAATTTCCTTCCCGATCTGGATTCTCTGACCAATGACGTTCTCGACCGGACGGTGGTTTTCTTTCTTTGCACGCCGTCCAATCCTCAGGGCGCGGTCGCCGATCTTGCATATCTGAAGAAGGCGGTTGAGTTGGCCCGCGCCCATGATTTTTTGCTGGCGGTGGATGAATGCTATACGGAAATTTATGACCGCGACCCGCCCCCCGGCGCTTTGCAGGCGTGCGCCGAATTGGGAGGCGGTTTTGAAAACGTGCTTGTGTTCCACTCGCTTTCAAAACGTTCCAGTGTTCCCGGTTTGCGTTCCGGCTTCGTCGCCGGCGACCCGAACCTGATTGCCCCCTTACGCCGGCTGCGCACCTTTTCGGCGGCCACGGTTCCCCGGCCGGTGATGGCCGCTTCCGCCGCGCTGTGGCGCGACGACGAACATGTGCATGTCTACCGCGAACTTTACCGGGCCAATTTCCAGGCCGCCGATGAAATTCTCGATGGACGTTACGGCTATTACCGCCCCCCGGCCGGTTTCTTTCTGTGGCTGGATGTGGGCGACGGCGTCGAAGCCGCGCTCACTTTGTGGCGGAAGGCGGGGCTTCGGGTTTTGCCCGGAGAATACCTGGCCCGCCAGGTGGATGGCGTCAATCCCGGCCGGCCCTTTATCCGGGTCGCCCTGGTTCATGATCTTGAGACCACGCGCGAGGGGCTGGCGCGGCTGCGCACGGTTCTCGGCTGACCAACTAGGCCTCGTTCCAAGCTTAACCTGAACCACAATATCTTCCGTTAAGGTATTGTAAAGTAAGGCTATGTAATACTTTTTCCATGACCCGATTAATGTCCCATCCGCGCGGCGGCGCGGTCCTGCCGCCCGGCACCCATGCCTTTTTGAAGCGCCGGCTGACCGAAGCCTCCGGCCTGGGCTTTTTGCTCGCCGCGTTCGCCTTGCTGGCCACCCTAGTCACCTATGCCCCGGGCGATCCGTCCCTCAACAGTGCTGCCGATGGCCCGGTGCACAACTTCTTTGGTCTTGGCGGTGCCCTGTCCGCGGATTTGTTGTTGCAGTCTTTTGGCCTGGCCGGTGGACTGCCCGGTCTCGCCTTCGCCGCCTGGGGATGGTGCCTGCTGCACAAACGGTCCGTTACCTTTCCCTGGCTGCGCGCCGGGCTCGTTGTGCTGGCCATGTGTCTCGTCGCATTCGGGCTGGCCGCATTTGCGCAACCCGAGAACTGGCCGCTGGCCTCCGGACTTGGCGGCGCCGGCGGCGACCTGCTGCTGGCGAAATCCGTTTCCCTTATTCACATGGCGGTCCCCGGCTTAAGCGCCGGCCCCGTCGCCCTGATTGCCGGCAGCCTGGGCTTCCTGTCCCTGCTCGGCGCCCTCGGACTGAACCGTTCGGACTGGCAGGAAGCCGGCGAAGGAGCCGCCAAGACGGCGGAATTTTTCAAGGACGGATTCAAGCGCGGCCGCGAAGCGGTGGAAGAACTGGCGCGGCGCGAACGGATCGAGCCTGTTCTCAGTTCGGGCCGCCCCGTCCGGGGCGCGGACCGGACCGGTCCCGCCACCGGCAAGCCGCCCGAGATCAAGGGTCTGGTCGAGGCCAAGGCGCCCCGCGCCAAAACCGGAAACCGGGCCAAGGCGCAACGCCAGGGCCGTCTCGACCTTGGCATTAACGACAAGTATGAATTGCCGCCGCTGAAACTTCTCGATGCCGCCGAAAAATCATCCAACCTTGCCCTTGACCGGGCCGCCTTGCAGCAGAACGCCGAGCTGCTGGCTTCGGTTTTGGATGATTTTGGAATTCGCGGCGAAATCGTCAAGGTCCGCCCCGGTCCGGTCGTCACCCTTTATGAACTCGAGCCGGCGCCGGGCACCAAAACCAGCCGGGTCATCGGCCTGAGCGACGATATCGCACGTTCCATGAGCGCGGTATCCGTCCGGGTTGCCGTAGTTCCTGGGCGCAACGTCATCGGCATCGAACTCCCCAATGCACGGCGCGAAATCGTCAACCTGCGCGAGCTTCTTTCTTCCGAGCCTTTCGAGCGCGGCAGCGGCAAGCTGACCCTGGCCGTGGGTAAGGACATCGGCGGTCTGCCGGTGATGGTTGACCTTGCCCGCATGCCGCACCTGTTGATCGCCGGCACCACCGGATCGGGAAAATCGGTGGGGATCAACACCATGATCCTGTCGCTGCTCTACCAATTCTCGCCGGACGAATGCAAGTTCATCATGATCGATCCCAAGATGCTGGAGCTGTCCGTTTACCAGGGCATTCCCCACCTTCTTACGCCGGTTGTGACCGAGCCCGGAAAAGCGGTGATGGCCCTGAAGTGGGCGGTGCGCGAGATGGAAGATCGTTACCGCACCATGTCGCAACTGGGTGTGCGTAACATTGCCGGCTACAACAGCCGCCTTGCCCTGGCGCGCCAGAAAAAAGAAACCCTGACGCGGAAAGTTCAAACCGGATTCGACGACAGCGGCAAGCCCGTATTCGAGGAACAACCGTTGAGCATGGACCCGTTGCCGCTGGTAGTGGTGGTGGTCGATGAAATGGCCGACCTGATGCTGATTGCCGGCAAGGACGTTGAAATCGCCATTCAACGCCTGGCTCAGATGGCCCGGGCCGCTGGAATTCACCTGATCATGGCGACCCAACGGCCATCGGTGGACGTTATTACCGGCACCATCAAGGCCAATTTCCCGACCCGGATCAGTTTCCAGGTGACCTCGAAAATCGACAGCCGCACCATCCTGGGTGAGCAGGGAGCTGAGCAGCTTCTGGGCCAGGGGGATATGCTGTACATGGAAGGCGGCGGCCGCGTCACCCGCATTCACGGGCCCTTTGTCTCCGACGAAGAGGTCGAGGATGTGGTCAAGTTCCTGAAAACGCAAGGAAATCCGGATTACATCGAAGATATCACCGAAGATCCGGAGGAAAGCCTTCCGGCGCTCGGCGGCCATGGCGGCGACGAGCTTTACGATCAGGCCGTGGCCTTAATCGCCAGCGAGGGAAAGGCCTCCACCAGCTTTATCCAGCGCCATCTGCAGATCGGCTACAACCGCGCCGCCCGCATTATCGAACAGATGGAAAATGACGGCGTCGTCAGCAAGGCCAACCGGGTCGGCCGCCGCGAGGTTCTGATTGGCAACAACGGGGATTACGCCAACTGAGCCTGGTGTGCTACAAACCGGGATATGAAAATACGCCGCCCTTTTCCTGAGCTTGATTTTTCCCGCACATTCTTTCTGCGCGCCTTTGCGCTTCCGGTCTGGACGTTATTTTTTCTCCTTGGAGTTATTACCGTTTCCGTTCCGGCATCGGCGCAGCCCCCCCACGCCGCCCGCCTCAGCCCCCAGGACCGCTTGCAAATTTCCCGCATCGAGTCTTATTTCAACAACCTGAATTCGATCAAATCCCGGTTTCTGCAGATTGCTTCCGACGGCACCTTCGCCGAAGGAAAACTTTACCTGTCGCGGCCGGGGCTTTTGCGCATGGAATACGATCCGCCGGTGCCGATTCTTCTGATCTCCGATGGGACCTGGCTGATTTATGTCGACAAAAAACTGCAACAGATCAGTCATGTCCCGATCGGCTCAACGCCGGCCGGCATCCTGGTCAAGGACAAGGTTTCTTTTTCGTCGGGTGATCTGACCATTACGAATTTTGAACAAGGCGCCAATGTCCTGCGCCTGACGCTGGCCAAAGCCAAGGACCCTTTGGAAGGCAGCATCACGCTGACCTTCAATGACCGCCCCCTGATCTTCAAAAAATGGACGGTCATCGACGCCCAGGGAATTGTCACCACCGTGTCGCTGACCGAAACCCGGTTTGATGTTCCGGTGAATAAGGATTTATTCCAGTTCACGCCGGACTGGGAACAGGAAAAAACAGATTAATTCCGTTACTTCAAAGCCTTCTTGTTTTGACGCGCCTGCACGCCGGGTTATGCGATTCCTGCAGGGCTTATTCCCGAAACTGTCGGTTGAAATTTGTTCCTTCTGATACCACATAGCACTTAATAGGGCCTTGTCCGCAATGGATGGGGTCCTCTCAGGATGGCGCCCCCCTGCCATCCGAAGCCCCCGTCAGGGGGCTTGAGCGCCCGGCCACCCCCCTGGCCGGGCGCTTTTTATTTGTCTTTTTTAATTCGCCCTTCGGCAAAAACGATAAGGGTAAGGCAGCGCGAAATAAATTTATCAGGGAACCAGACGATAGCCGCCCGGTTCCGTCACCAGGAGTTTCGCCTTGGAAGGATCCAGTTCTATTTTCTGCCGAAGCCGGTACACATGGGTCTCCAGAGTGTGGGTGGTAACGCCGGCGTTATAGCCCCAGACTTCGTTCAGCAAAACATCGCGGCCGACGACCCGGTCTTTGGCCCGGTACAGGTATTTGAGAATCGCGCTTTCCTTGTCGGTAAGCCGGACCTTCTTTCCGGTTTTATTTTCAAGCAGAAGTTTGTTGGCCGGCTGAAAGGTGTAGGGACCGATGGTGAAGACGGCATCATCGCTACGTTCATGCTGGCGGATATGGGCGCGCAGACGGGCCAGCAGCACACCCAGGCGAAAAGGCTTGGTAATATAATCGTTGGCTCCGGCGTCCAGCCCCAAGATCGTGTCGGCGTCGGTGTCCGCCCCGGTCAGCATGATGATCGGAGACTTGATCCCGACCCGGCGCATCAGCCGGCAGACTTCTCGTCCGTCCATGTCCGGCAGGCCCACATCCAGGATGATCACGTCAAAATGATCGGTCTTGGTCATTTCCAGGGCCTGGGCCCCGGTTTCGGCCCCGACGGGGGTGAATTCTTCGTGCAATTGCAACTGTTCACCCAACATATCGAGCAGGGTCCGGTCGTCATCTACAATCAGAACAGTCTTGCCTACGGTCATGTTTTTCCTGTTCTCCCGGGGGCTTCTTGAAGATTTAAGCTATAATAGTTGGCGCTTTTCTTCCAGTTTCATTATTTTGTCGGCATGCCGCACAGGTTTCACCTTCTGCCCATGCCTGCATCCCGTGAGCCCGCCTCCCTTTTGGCCGTGGACCGGGCCGTTTCCGAATTCAGGCGCGGACGCCCGGTCGCCATCCGCGGCGGCGGCGGAACTGCGTTTTTGGCGCTAGCCGCCGAGTCCGTTACCCCCGAAGCCCTTCAATCCCTGAGCGCACTAAGCGGCGGGACGGCCCCGGGGATGGCCATCACCGCCCGGCGCGCCGCCGTTCTCGGCCTTGCCCAGGGGATCAGGGAAAAGGTGGTTTCCATATCCAACGAAGACGGTCTGGACGCGGAGCTGATTTCCGATCTCGCCAATCCCCAGTCGCAGCTTTCCTTCGGCAACAAGCTGCACGACCTGGGCCTGAAAGCCGAAAGCGCGCCTCCCTACAGCTGCGACAGCGCCTCCGTCGGGCTGGCCAAGCTGGCCCGTCTGCTTCCTTCGGCGGTGACCGTTCCCCTGTCCGATCCGGAAGCCGACGATCTGGCGCGCTGGGCGTCGCGCCATGACATCCTGCTTGTCGATGCGGGTGATATTTTTCAGTATGAACGCACCACCGCCCGCACCTTACGGGCCGTCAGCGAAGCCCGGGTACCCTTGCTGGACGAGGAAAATACACGGATTATCGCCTTTCGCCCCCACGACGGCGGGCTTGAGCACCTGGCCATTCTCATCGGCGCGCCGGACCCGGAGACGCCCGTGCTTACCCGGCTTCATTCGGAATGTTTCACCGGCGACCTGCTGGGTTCGCTGCGGTGCGACTGCGGCGATCAGTTGCGCGGCGCCATCAGCGAAATCGCTAAAGCCGGCGGCGGCGTCCTGTTATACTTGGCCCAGGAAGGGCGGGGTATCGGTCTGGTCAACAAGCTGCGCGCCTACGGTCTTCAGGATGCCGGCTTCGACACCATGGATGCCAACGAACAACTGGGCTTCGACGCCGACGAACGGGTCTACCTTCCGGCGGCGGAAATGTTAAAGCAGCTGAATTATTCCGCCGTCCGCCTGCTGACCAACAATCCGGACAAGGTCGAGGCCCTGTCCGCCTGTGGGGTTACCGTCAGCGAGCGGGTGCCCCATGCCTTTCCGGCCAATAAACACAATGAAGCCTACCTTCGGACCAAGGCCGCGAAAGGCGGCCACCAGTTTTAGGCCGAATCCCGCTCAACTTGTTTCATTCCACTATCGGAATAAAAGTTCCGGGCGGCAAATTTCCGCTTATCCGGCAGTTTTTGCCTGCCCCAAGTGGCTTCTAATTCCTTAATCTATTGAAAACATTAAAACAATTATTGGCCCGGGCCTTGCACGTTCTTCCTTAGCCCTCCGGTGGGAATCCGGCGGGACCAAGAACGGGAAAAGGATCGGTCATGGACGGACCGGCAAACATCATCTGGAACGGTCCTCGGGTTTTTACGCCGGAAACCACCGGGCCGACCTCCATCGCCTGGAGCGGCCCCCGTGTGGCCCTGTCGGAAAACGCCGGCGGGACGGGCGTGCCAGGCGCGATCCCGGATGAGGCCCCAAATTCAAACGGTGAGTTCATGCCCTTCGGCGAGGACGGCCTGACCTTTTTGGATCTTCTCGACGTCATTAATCCGCTGCAGCACATCCCCATTATTTCGACCCTGTATCGCCACCTGACCGGCGACGAACTTTCGCCGGCGGCGCGGATCGCCGGCGGCGCGTTGTTCGGCGGCCCCATCGGCGCCGCGATCTCTGTCGCCAACGTGATCGTCGAATATACCTCGGGCAAGGACGTGGGCGAACATGTGCTGTCCCTGTTCGTTGATGAGTCGGCCGCCGGGACCCTGACCGCCGCCACCGACGGCGCCCTTAAGGCCGCCGGACGGGGCGGCCTTCCCGAGATTGTCTGGGACGGACCCCGGATATCGGCGGCGGACACCGCCGGACCAACGTCCATCGCCTGGAACGCGCCGCGATTGTCGAGCGGGGTGCAGGCCGCTTTGCTCCCGCTGCAAAATCCAGGCGCCATACCCCCCGCCCCCTTGGCGATGGCAAAGGAAACCGTGTCCACCCCAAAGGCCGCATTCCGGGGATCGATCACCGGCACGGCAAGACCCGCCCCGCCCCAGCCCAGCCCGGCGAACGTGTTCGCGGACGACACGGCGGATGTGTTCGCCGCCGTTCGCCACCAAGCCGCCGCCCGACGCCCGGGCGGCCCGCGCGGAGAGGGCTTATCCGCCCTGCCGTCCACCCCCGGCGCCACGCCAGCCAACGGCGGATGGGTTTCCGCTTCCATCATGTCGGCTCTTGGAAAATATCAACAAGGGGCAAAGTTGGCGGAACGCCCGCAGGCGCCGGCCTTTAATTACAGCAACTAGCGTGCTTGCCGGCAAGATTGATCCGATTCGCGCCGACGTATTTTTATAAAATCTAGAAGACGGAGC
>JAOUPW010000403.1 GCA_029879665.1 Rhodospirillales bacterium
CTTCGCGTTGTTGCCGCTGGCCCGCGCCCGCGCCGTTCCGGCGGCCGCCCTCTACCGCGACCGCATTGCTCCCCAGGGGCTGGGCCGAATCCTGAATAAACGTTGGCGCAAACAGATTGCCATGCTGGCGGCGGTGGGACTGGGAGTCGGCTTGCTGGCGGCGCTGACCATCCTCACCGCCAGTGACAAATATTTCGCCGTCTGGTTCGTCGGCGGCGCCATTGCCACCTTGCTGGCGCTGCGCGGCGGTGCCCGGCTGATGCAGGCGGCGGCGCGGCGCGCGCGGCCCCGTAATGCCGCCTGGCGGCTGGTGCTGGCCAACATCCACCGCCCCGGCACCCAGGCACCGGGGGTGGTGCTGGCCCTCGGGTTGGGACTTTCAGTGCTGGTCGCGGTTGCCCTGATCGAAGGCAATCTGGCGCGCCAAATTAACGAACGGCTGCCGGATGAAGCCCCGGCATTCTTTTTCATCGATATCCAGCCCGATCAGGTTGCCGGGTTCGATAAGGCGGTGACGGCGGTGCCCGGCACCCGGGATCTGCAGCGGGTGCCGACCTTGCGCGGGCGTATCGTCCGCATCAACGGCGTCGCGGTGGAAGATGTGAAAATCTCCCACGACGTTTCCTGGGCGGTGCGCGGCGACCGGGCGCTAACCTACGCCGCCAAGCCGGCGGAAACCGCACGCATCACAGCCGGAAATTGGTGGCCCGAGAATTACGCCGGCCCGCCGGTGATCTCGCTGGACGCCGGGCTGGCGCGGGGCTTCGGCATCGGCATCGGCGATACCCTGACCCTCAACGTGCTCGGGCGCGACATCCGGGCGACCATCATGAGTCTGCGCGAGATCGACTGGCGCAGCCTGCGGTTTGATTTTGCCATCATCTTCGCCCCGGGCACCCTGGAAGGCGCACCCCATACCCACATCGCGGCGCTGAAAGCGGAACGGTCTTCGGAAGCCGCCGTCGAGGCGGCGCTGGCCGGCCCCCTGGCGAATATTTCGGCGATCCGGGTGCGCGAAGCCCTGGAACAGGCGGCGGGGATGCTGTCAGGCATCGGGCTCGGCATCCGCGGCACGGCGCTGATCACCATTTTCTCCGGGGCACTGGTTCTGGCCGGCGCCATCGCCGCCGGACACCGTAGGCGGGTTTATGACGCGGTGGTGTTCAAGGTGCTGGGCGCCCGGCGGCGCACCATTTTCAAAACCTTCCTTATGGAATACGGCGTGGTCGGGCTGGCGACCGGCGTTATCGCCAGCGCCATCGGCACCCTGACCGCATGGGCTGTGGTGGTGTTCCTGATGCGCAGCGACTGGGTCTTTCTGCCCGGGGTCGCCGCCATCACCGTGCTTATCTGCATCGTGCTGACCGTCTTCGCCGGATTCGCCGGAACCTGGCGGGCTCTGGGCCGGAAACCGGGCCCTTACCTTCGCAATGAATAATCCTTATAAATGAACGTCTCTCGAGCGGGCGCCACATGGCCTTGATTTGGCCTTTATTCCTGCCATATTAGAGGGGACGAGATAACCATTTGAAAGGGAACTTACATGGCTTTTGGACCTGACAACCGCAATTCGATGCGCATCGGCACTCTGAACCGCGACCAGGCGCACGCTGCCGGGATCGACGCCGGGCTGCGCGCCCATATGCTCAAGGTCTACAACTATATGGCTTCGGGCCTGGCCCTGACCGGCATCGTCGCCATGTTCACCGCCCAATCCGAATCCATGATGCAGATTATCTTTGGCGGCGGCGCGCTGACCTGGATCATCATGCTGTCGCCGCTGGCGTTCGTCATGGTGCTGTCTTTCGGCGTGAACAAGATGCAGGCCTCCACCTTGCAGGCGGTATTCTGGGCCTTTTCCGCGGTCATGGGCCTGTCCATGGCCTCCATCTTCGTGGTCTACACCGGTGCCTCCATCGCCCGCGTCTTCTTCATCACCGCAGGCACCTTTGCCGGCATGAGTCTTTACGGCTACACCACCAAGCGGGACCTTAGCGGCTTCGGCTCGTTCCTGATGATGGGCCTGATCGGCATCATCATCGCCAGCATCGTCAATATGTTCATGCAAAGCACGGCCATGCACTTTGTGATTTCAGTGATCGGCGTTCTGGTCTTTGTCGGCCTTACCGCCTACGACACCCAGAAAATCAAGTCCTTGTACCTGGAATCCGACGGTGCCGAAGTCGCCTCGAAAAAGGCGATCATGGGCGCGGTCTCGCTCTATCTCGACTTCGTCAACCTGTTCATGATGCTGTTGCATCTGTTCGGCAACCGCCGCTAGAACCTTCTTCAAGTTTAAAGGCCTGCCGCCCACCGGCCCCGCCGGTGGGCGGTTTTTCGTTGTGAAAAACCGGCCTAATACGTCCCCGACCTGAGAATCGCCATGGCGGCGTTGATCTGGCTCATGCGACCGTGGCTGCCGTATTCGCCGTCGGGATGGTGGATGGTGGCGAGCATGCGAAAGCGGGTTCGAAGCGCCCGCTGATCGGGCATGGAGCCGGGGCGAAAGCCGAGCACATGCAGGGCATCGTCGCGGCTCCGGATTCCGCCGGGAAGGGGATCGAATGACAGCACCGAAACCACCATGCGCAGTCGCTCCAACTCCTCCAGGGTCTCGGGTGGAATTTCCGGAATTTCCCGGGACCGGGCTTTGCCGTCGCTGACACCCAGGCGCAGCTTTTTCTCATCGATGGCGAGCACGATGCCCAACGCCTTGCGCACGGTCGCCACCTCCATGCCCTCGGTCAGGCGCACCTGCAGGCGCGGCTTGCGTCGCCAGGGTCGGCCCTTGGACACCCCCGATTTGAGGATAATGGTTTCGCGATCGTCACGGTTCGGTTCGCCCGGGTCGGGATATTTCCGGATGGTCTCCATCGGCACCAGGAGCAACGCCGAGCGGGCGAGATCGGCGACATTCACCCGCCGCCGCTCCGCCGCTCTGGTGATGGCGTCGCGGAAAGTGCTGGAACAGGGAATCGTATACGATTGTTTCTTGTTTTCAGCAGCCATGATCGACCTTCGGTTCCGAAACAAATCAACGTCTAAAAGACTTTTTTGAAACTTCACTAATCCTTGTGGCCGGGCCGCTCACTTCAACCATATCTTCTGGATTCTTTCTGAACGTGACTTTACCTAATCCTTTTTTTCCGTCAACT
>JAOUPW010000404.1 GCA_029879665.1 Rhodospirillales bacterium
GGGTGGCCGAAGAACCAGAACAGGTGCTGCCACAGGATCGGGTCGCCGCCCCCGGCCGGCACGAAGAAGGAAGTGCCGAAGTTGCGGTCGGTCAGCAGCATGGTCAGGGCGCCGGCCAGCACAGGAATCGCCAGCAGCAGCAGGATCGCGGTTACCAGGATCGACCACACGAACAGAGGCATGCGGTGAATGGTCATTCCCGGTGCGCGCATGTTGACGATGGTCGTGATCAGGTTGATGGCGCCCAGGATCGAAGACGCGCCCGCCAGATGCAGCGACAGAATACCGTAATCAACGGCGGCGCCGGGATGGAATTCAGCGCTCGATAGGGGCGGATAAACGGTCCAGCCGGTGCCGGGACCGCCATCGACGAAGGCCGCGATCACAAGGACTATCAGGGCGGCGGCGAGCAGCCAGAAGCTGATGTTGTTCATGCGCGGGAACGCCATATCCGGCGCGCCGATCATCAGGGGGATGAACCAGTTGCCGAAACCGCCGATCATCGCCGGCATAACCACGAAGAACACCATGATGAAGCCGTGCGCGGTGACCAGAACGTTATAGAACTGGAAATCATCGATGAACTGAATGCCGGGTTCGGATAACTCCAAGCGGATGTAAAAGGACATGGCGCCACCAACTACCGCCGAAATCATGGCGATAATGATGTAAAGAGTGCCGATATCCTTATGGTTGGTTGAATACACCCACCGCTTGAACCCCGTGGGGTGATGATCGTGTGTTTCGTGAGCCATCATTCGTCCTCTCGTCTTTCTCTGGCCGGTCTAACGCCCGACCGGAGCCGTCTGCGCCACGCGCAGCGGAACTTCTTCTGATTTTGCAAATTCTTTTTTAGCTTTTTCGGTCCAGGCCTCGAACGCTTCTTTCGAGACCGCCTCAACCTGAATCGGCATAAAGCCGTGATTGACCCCGCACAATTCCGAACACATGCCGTAATAGGTGCCGGGTTCGTTGATTTTTACCCAGGTTTCATTGATTCGACCGGGAACCGTATCCAGCTTGATCCCGAACGACGGAATCGCCCAATTGTGAATCACGTCATTGGAGGTGAGCAATACCCGGATCGTGGTGCCGACGGGAAGAACCACCCGGTTGTCCACGGTGAGTAGACGGGGCTGGCCTTTTTTCAGGTCTTCCTTGGGGACCAGATTGCTGTCGAATTCAAAGCCGCCGTGATCGGGATACTGATAGGACCAGTACCACTGGTGTCCGGTGACTTTGAGGGTCATTTCCGCTTCCTGAGTCCGGTCGGAATAGTACAGCAGCTTCAGCGAAGGAACCGCGATCACCACCAGAATCAGGATCGGCGCCGCCGTCCAGATAATTTCCAGCACGGTGTTGTGTGTAAACTTCGACGGCACCGGGTTTGCCTTGGCGTTGAAGCGAATAACAATGATCGCCATGATCACCAGGACAAAAAGGACAATCAGGACTTCAATGGTTAGCAATAAGCCGTGAAATTCCCGGATTCTCTCCATCACCGGAGATCCCGCGGGTTGCATGCCCATTTGCCAATCAATTGATTTGCCTTCAAGGGCGAAGGCATTGCTGAATGTAGTGAAAAGGCCTGACGCGGAAAGCGCGGCCAGGACGTTCAGTCTTTTTATCATAGACCCCATCCGACTTTGATTCGATTAAAATAACTCCACCAAAAATAGGGATATTATGGTGGATTCCACTCTCCTGCCCCGTAAAATGGGACTAACGGGCAGTTTGCTACCATGACGAAGGGGCTTAGGGAAGGTTTTTTTGACCGAAGTCAATTCCCGTTTTTATGATTCTTGATTAGAAACGCTTAAGACAGGCTAGTAGCCCCCTTCGCCAGGATGGGCCGGGCCTCCACCAAAGGGTAGCCCCCTTTCCCTTGCATTTGAGAGAACGCCGCCGTATTGATGCCGCCATTCCGAAGGACCGGGGAGATGAAGAGATGAATGCTGGAAAAGTGCCATCGAAAAGGCGCAAGTGGATTTTTGCCGCAGCCCTCGCCGTGTTCGCGTTTCTGATGTATCTCAGTGCCTTCTGGAAAATGACTTACGGGCCGGGTTGAGCCTAGTTGAACTTGACTCAACCGGTTGAATTCCCGCCTACCACGCCAAACCGATTCGGAACCTGGCAATGGAAATTACGCAACTTCCTCACATTCTTGCCGGGCTAAACGGTCTGACGGCGATCTTTCTGGTTGCAGGCTTTGTTTTTATCCGCCGCAAGAATCGGGCGGCGCACCGCGCCTGCATGCTGGGGGCAGTCACGCTGGCGGGGGTGTTTATGATCGTGTACGTCACCTATCATGCCAATTCCGGTCTGGCCAAGTTCGGCGGCGTCGGCTTGATTCGGCCCGTTTATTTCACCATTCTGATCGCCCATATTATCGGCGCCGTCGCCTTGGTGCCGATGGTGCCCATGACCTTGTTCCGGGCCTTGAAGGGTAGGTTCGGCCAACACAAGCGTCTGGCGCGCTGGACCTGGCCGCTGTGGCTCTACGTGTCGGCGTCCGGGGTTGTGGTCTACGTGATGGCGATTCATATTTATCCCTATGGATAACCAGCTAAAATTAGCTCCAGGTCGGGAAGGCCGGGGGGAGCAAAAAGGGGGGGAGCTTCGGGGCTGGAGCCTGATCGCCCTTGCCGCCCTGGCGGTTTCGGGTGTTTTGGCGCCGTTGCTGGCGCTTTCGCGGGCGCCGGGGATGGAGCGCTATCTGCCGTGGGCGGAAACCGCCTTCCAGCGTGCGATTATCGAACATGTGGTGTTTTCGGTGGTGGTCTGGACCTTGGCGGTGTTCGGGGCGCTGATGTGCGTCGCCGTTCAGGGGAGCGGCCAAGAGGGTGGCCAGCCCAAAGCCAACCGTTTGGGACCCGTCGCCGTCTGGGCCATGCTGCCCGTTTTCATTCTGTTATTTGTGCCGGGAGTGATGTCCGGGGCCAAGCCTTCGCTTAACAATTACGTGCCGGTGATGATCCACCCGTTCTATTACTCCGGTCTTGGGGTATTGTTCGCCGCCCTCGCCCTACCGGTATTGAGGCTGTGGCTAAACCGAGCGCGCATTCAAGACTCGGCCCTGGGAATGGGTGCGGCGAGTGCGGCGGCAGCCTATGCCATGGCGATTTTATGCTTCGTCATCGCCGCTTTTC
>JAOUPW010000405.1 GCA_029879665.1 Rhodospirillales bacterium
GCCCTGACTCCGGAACAGGCGGTCAAGGCGGCACAAGCGGCGCTTGGTTTGTGCCGGACCAGTGGGTTTCAGGTTTCAGTCGCCGTTGTCGATCGCGGCGGTAATGTCCAGGTTATCATTCGCGACCGTTATGCCGGGCCACACACCCCCGATGCATCTGTCGCCAAGGCCTGGACGGCCGTTAGTTTCCGGACGAATACGAGCGATCTTGTGAACCCGACCTTAGCCGGAAAACTTCAATCCGGTGCGCGGAACATTCCCGGCGCCCTGATGTTGGGCGGCGGCGTGATCATGGAATCGAATGGGTTGATTGTCGGCGGGATTGGCGTTTCCGGCGCTCCCGGCGGAGCCCAGGATGAATACTGCGCCAAGGCCGGCCTCGAGGCCGTTACAGAGGCGTTAAATTTCTAGAGACCGGTTAGAAGGGCAGATTGATTTTTACGCCGGGTTCTGCTTTCCCGGATGGGTCCGTAAACTGATATTGCACTTCCATATCCCGGGAATTCAGATCTATCGCTTTCGGAGACCATTTTTCCGCAAGGTGATTGGCGTCGCGGATTTGTTCTGGCGACATATGCCGGGTAACCAGTTGCAGCAGGTCATTCGCCGGTTCATTTCGGCCGGAACGCGCGGCAAGGTCTGCCCACATATGAGCTGATACAAGGTCCTTGGGAACGCCCCGGCCCTTGCGGTAATTCTTGCCGGTTTCGTACTGGGCGATCGCCCATCCGTGCTCGGCAAGGTTCTTCCACAGGCGGGCGGCTTTTTCCTCGTCTTTTGGAACGCCGGCACCAACTTCGTAGAGCCTGGCCAGATAGTATTGAGCACCCTGGCTGCCCTGCTCGGACGCCTTGCTGAACCAATAGGCCGCCTTGCTGAAATTCCGCCCGATTTCCTTACCAGTCAGGAACATTTTGCCCAAATTAAACTGGGCTTTGGCATTTCCCTGTTCCGCGGATTTCCGGAACCAAATGGAGGCTTTCTGGATATCCTTAGTCCAGCCCTTTCCTTCGGAACTGTAAATCCAGCCAAGAAGGTTCTGCGAATCGGGGTCTCCCCGATCAGCCAGAGGCTTGAGGACCGTAAGGGCCGTGGCGTAATCGCCCAAGCGATAGGCGCGGACTCCATCCTTGAATTCTGCCGCGGTTACAGGGGCCGAAAAGCCTATAACTATCAGAAAAATAAAGGAAACAAGATGGGAGGGACGGATATATGAAATGGTAAGGTTCCGTGTGGATAACATATGGAATTCCAAGACGATATATAGATTTTAAAAGGACATTAATTAATTTTTTATTGAGCATTTCCAGCAATCATCCCCATATAAGATCATGGAGAATTGATCTGAGTAAACCCCTTTAATCTATCTGTCATTAACTGGGGTTTGAAATTTATCTTCGGAGTGAATTGATGAATCAGCTTGTTGAGACCGAACATTCTACAGGGTCGGACATCATCGCGGGAGAATCCCTTGATGATTTTGTGACTTTTTATATCAAAGACCAGATGTTCGGCATTCCCGTGCTGAAGGTTCAGGATATTCTTCAGCCGGAAACCATCGCCTCCATTCCTCTGGCCCCGGCGGAAGTGAAGGGGTCCATCAACCTTCGGGGACGCATCGTTACAGTGATCGATGTCCGGGTTCGGCTTGGGCTGGATAAACGTGCAAAGAATGACCACAGCATGGCGGTTACCGTTGAGCATGATGCCGATCTATACACCCTGCTGGTTGATAAGGTCGGGGATGTAATCGGGCTTTCAAAAAAGACCTATGAGGACAACCCCAGCACGCTCGACCCGTTGTGGCGGGACTTTGCCCTTGGCGTCTACCGCCTTGAAGGCCAACTCATGGTCGTTCTGGATGTTGACCGGCTTTTGGATATTAGAAGCTAAGGCAGTTTAGCTCATCTTTTTCAGTAATTTTGCCGCTTCTACTGCCGCATAAGTCAAAATACCGTCGGCGCCGGCGCGTTTGAAGGCCATCAGGGTTTCCATCATTGCCGAATTGTAATCAAAGCAGCCTTCTTTTGCCGCCAGACGGAGCATAGCGTATTCGCCACTGACGTTATACGCGTAGGTCGGAACACCGAAGGCATTCTTGATCCGGTAAATGATGTCCAGGTAATGTAAACCCGGCTTGATCATCACCATGTCGGTTCCTTCATCGATATCAAGGGCAACCTCGCGGATTGCTTCATCGGAATTGGCGGGGTCCATCTGGTAGGTTTTCTTGTCGCCCTTGAGGACCGAACCGGAACCCACGGCATCCCGGAACGGACCATAAAAAACGGACGCATATTTTGCCGCATAGGACATGATCAGAACGTCTTCAAAACCGGCATGGTCCAGACACCCCCGGATAGCCTGGATGCGCCCGTCCATCATGTCGGATGGTGCAATCACATCGCATCCCGCCTCGGCCTGAACCAGGGCCTGCTTGCAAAGCACTTCAACAGTTTCATCGTTGACGATGATCCCATCCCGGACCAACCCGTCATGCCCGTCGCTGTTGTAAGGATCCAAGGCGACATCGCAGATAATGCCAATTTCGGGATGATCGGCCTTGATGGCCTTGACCGCCCGGCAAATAAGATTATCCGGGTTGAAGGCCTCGGCGGCATCCGGGGTTTTCAGATCGGGGTTGGTATATGGAAAAATGGCGATGGAAGGAATTCCGAGTTCCTTGGCCTCGCCGACGGCGGCAACCATGAGATCAATGGACAGGCGATCCACGCCGGGCATGGTGGATATGGGGTCGCATACGCCGGTTCCCTCGACCACGAAAACGGGCCAAATCAGGTCATCGGCACTGAGCCGGTTTTCGGCTACCATGCGCCGGGTCCAGTCCGCACGGCGGTTGCGGCGCATCCGCGTCAGGGGAAAATGTCCCAATCCGGTTGATTTCATACTTTCCATGGGTTCCAGCCTTTCAATCGTTATTCCCCTAGGTCAGGCTAGGAAGAACATGGTTTCAATTTATCCTACCAATAACAATCTTTCTTCAAAAGTCTCTATTCTAGGAGAAATGGGGCTGAAAATAGGAATTTGGATTCGGATAGTGGTTCTTTAAATGTATTATGGTCACTTGAGGTAACGTTCTTCAGAAGGCAACATATTGTCTTGAATGGAAAACAGAGTGCGGCTTGA
>JAOUPW010000406.1 GCA_029879665.1 Rhodospirillales bacterium
TCGATCAGGTCGCTTTTGACGGAACAGCAGAGGCAGCCGTTGGCCAGCTGGACCACGGATTCATCGCTACGTTCAACCAGATCGTAATCGAGCCCGATCTCGCCGAATTCGTTGACGATGACAGCCGCCTCCGACATGTCCGGATGCTTGAGCAGCGTGTTCAGAAGCGTCGTCTTGCCGCTGCCCAGGAATCCGGTGATGACTGTAACCCAAATCCGGTTCATCAATTTTCAGCCTAATAAATTTCACACCCCGGCAACCCGCAGGAGATCAGGTGATCGCTGGGGAAGTTGGTAATGATTTCGCAACCGTCCTCGGTCACCACCACTTCTTCCTCGATACGCGCCGCGCCCGATCCGTCCTCGGCGCCTTTCCAGCATTCGACAGCGAAGACCATGCCTTTTTTCAGCACCGTCTTCTGGCCCATATAACGCCGGGAAATGATCGGCCGTTCCCACAAACTTAATCCAATTCCATGGCCGAACTGCAACAGAAAGGCTTCGTCTTCGTTGGCGTAACCGAATTCCTGGGCCTTGGGCCAGACGCCGGCGATGTCGTCGAGCTTGACGCCCGGCTTGATCGCGTCGATTGCTGCGCTCACCCACTGTGAGCAAATTTCGTACGCTTCCTTTTGCGCGGCGTTGGGAATGCCGCAGATGAAAGTGCGGTAATAACATGTGTGATAGCCGTTGAAGGAATGCATGATGTCGAGAAAGATCATGTCGCCCGGCTGGATTATGCGGTCGGAAAAGGTATGCGAATGGGGGGCGCCGCGCGGGCCGGCGACGGAATTCACGCATTCGACCCGTTCCGATCCCATGGCGTATAGTTTTTCGTTGGCTATGGCGACCAGATCGCTTTCCCGGGCGCCCGGGCGGATCGCCTTGGCGATATCCAGGTAGGTGGCGTCGACCATGGAGGCCGCCTGTTTCAGCAACTCGATCTCTTCGTCCGTCTTGACCTCGCGGGCGTCCATCAATGCCTGTTGGCCGTCGACCACTTCGATGCCTTCGGCTTCCAGCGCACGCAACATCGGCAATTCCATGACATCGATGCCAAGCGGCTGTTTGTCGATGCCAAGCTCGATCATCTTTTCCTTAATCTGCTTGGCGAAAACATCCTGAATACCGTGTTCGGGCGGCAAAGCGCCTTGCATGGTGCTGACCGGCGCTTCGACCCGGTTGCCCAGCCAGGGCGAGCTTCTGCGCTTTGCCGGTGCCGCCGGATCCCACAGAAAAGGGGAAGAGTCGCCGGGGCACAGGCAATAGCGGTCGAATTTGTCCCGCGCCCATTCGCCAATATGGGTGCTGGTGATGTAGCGGATATTATCGAAATTGAAACAGAGAAAGGCGCCGAATCCCGCATCCCTGACCGCTTGCTGGGCACGCTCCGTGCGGTCTTTTTGCAATTTCCGGAAATCGATTCCGGCTTCCCAGTCCGAGCTCATGGTTCCCCATGTCGCCGTCGCGTGAGGTCGATTGTAATGCATGGCTAACTCCTAAAATTATCCGGCATTTCTTAAAGATACTTGGTAAACCCGCCGCACACTTCCACGGTGGTTCCGGTCATGTAGGAATTTTTTTCCGAAACCATGAAGGCGGCGACATCGCCGATTTCCTGCGGTTCCGCCCAGCGGTTGAGAAGGGTTTGTCCGGCAATCGCCTGACGGACGCCGTCGGCAGTGGTGTTGCGTACTTTGGCCATGGCCTCGGCGCGCGGGCCCCAGGATTCAGTGTTGGTGAATCCGGGACAGATATTGTTGACGGTGATGCCGGCGGGCGCCAAATCGGCGGCCATGATCTTGGAGAATCCGATAATGGCGGCATTGGGAAGGGTGGTGGTGAGCGCGCCGGGAAGCAACTGTTTGCCGGTCACGCCGGAGACGTTGAGGATTCTTCCCGCTTTCGATTTTTTCAGATGAGAAACAGCCGCTTTTGTGGTCCAGACATGGCTCAGTAGATTGACGTTCAGGATCTGCGCCCATTGTTCGTCACTGACGGAATCAAGCGTGCCGGGAATCATGCCGCCCACATTGTTGACCAGAATATCCAGGCTGCCGAGACCGGCGACCGCTTCATCGATGAACTTCTTGCATCCTTCGGACGTTGAAAGGTCACAAATAACACCGACCGCCTTGACGCCCTTGGCTTCGAATTCCTTGACTGCTTGCTCCAGACGTTCTTCGCCGCGCGCCGAGATGGCGACATTGCAGCCTTCATCGGCAAGGGCCGATGCGATTGCGTGGCCCATGCCCTGACTGGCGCCTGAAATGGCGGCGTTTTTTCCCTTAAGACCCAGATCCATTTTATTCTCCCTGTTGGTCTGATTATTCAGCGGTTGTCGATGCGTTTGTTGAAGGCTCTTACTTCGATGGTTTCCCAGATGTCGGCCGCGACCAGCGGGTCGTTGTTTTGAAATTTTTCGACCTCCGCCCGGTTGGCGGCTTCGACCAGATAAAGGCTGCCGATCACGGTGCCGCCGTCGTCGGACGTCAGCGGTCCCGACATTACGATCTTGATCGGGCCGGTCGCCAGATAATCGATATGCGGCTGCATGGCGGCGGCGCGCGCCTCGGCGCTGCCCGGCCGGTCGATACAATAAATGAGAAACAGCATTATTTCCGCCCCTGTTCCAAGTATCCATTATATATGGATTTATTTTATTATGGTGCCGGCACCAGGATTTGAACCCGGGACCCCTTGATTACAAATCAAGTGCTCTACCAACTGAGCTATGCCGGCGATTTCTGGGCAAAACGTAAGCCTCACCTGACATCAATGCAAGGCTGGGCGAGATGGACGCGAGCTTCCATCGCCGTTCTCCTGCGTGCGGTCTGGCGCCTCTATCCCAGGGAATCGGGTGAGGAGAAGGACGTCATGCCAGCCGGAAGCGGAGTGGAGAGGGAGGGGGGCCTTTTTTTTCAGGGCCTTCATTTCCCGCGCGACAGTTCATACAGGGCGACGGCGGCGGCATTGGATATGTTCAGGCTTTCCATTTTCTCGGAAATGGGAATCCGAACCAGCAGATCGCAGGATTCCCGGACAAGGCGGCGCAGCCCGGCGCCTTCGGCGCCCAGAACCAGGGCAATCTTGCCTGAAAGGTCCGCCTCCCCGAGATTCTTGTCGGCGCTGCCATC
>JAOUPW010000407.1 GCA_029879665.1 Rhodospirillales bacterium
CAAGAACATTCCGGTCAATTCGGTCGGCTGTTATGTGCCCGGCGGGCGCTATCCCATGGTGGCGTCGGCGCATATGAGCATCGTGACCGCGCGCGTCGCCGGGGTGAAAAAGGTGATCGCCTGCACGCCGCCGACGGAAGGCGCGCCCAATGCCGAAACCATCGCCGCCATGGCCCTGGCCGGCGCCGATGAAATTTACGTTCTGGGCGGGGTTCAGGCGGTCGCGGCGATGGCGCTGGGCACCGACGAAATCGAGCCGGTGGACATGGTGGTCGGTCCCGGCAACGCCTATGTCGCCGAAGCCAAACGGCAGCTTTACGGCAAGGTCGGCATTGATCTTCTCGCCGGGCCGACGGAAATCCTGGTCGTCGCCGATCACACGGCGGATGCGGAAATGGTGGTGGTCGACCTGCTCGGTCAGTCCGAACACGGGCCGACCTCGCCGGGGTATCTGATCACCACGTCGGAAGACCTGGCCAACCGGATCGCGGATGAAGTCGAACGTCAGTTGAAGATTCTGCCCACCGCCGACGTCGCCGGCGCGGCCTGGCGGGATTACGGCGAGATTATTCTGGTGAAAGACCGCGACGAGGCCATTGCCGAAGCCGACCGGCTCGCCGCCGAACATGTGGAGATTCTCACCGAAAACCCGCGTGAATTCCTGGACCGCATGACCAACTACGGTTCCATGTTCCTAGGGCCGGAAACCAATGTTTCCTACGGCGACAAGGTGATCGGCACCAACCACACCCTGCCGACCAAGGGCGCCGCACGCTATACCGGCGGACTGTGGGTCGGAAAGTTTCTCAAAACCGTCACCTATCAGGAATGCACGCCGGAAGCGAGCGCGCTGATCGGCGAATATTGTTCCAGGCTGTGCGAGATCGAACGCTTCTGGGGCCACAAGGAACAGGCCGACCTGCGTCTTCGCCGCTATGCCGGCAAGAACGTCGGCATCGGCGCAAAATAAACCAAAGACGAAGGCAATATCTATGAGCAAAAAGGTGACCCGTGAGGAAATGCTGGACCGCGCCAAGTCCCTGGTTCCGGCGATCAAGGCCCGTGCGGCGGAGACCGAAAAACTGGGCCAGTTGCATCCCGACACGGTCAAGGAACTTATCGACACTGGGCTCTGGCGCATCGTGCAACCGGCCCGGGTCGGCGGTTCGGAACTGGATTACACCCTGATTATCGAGGCGACTCAGCACATCGGCAGCGCCTGTGGTTCTACCGGATGGGCCTTTTCCAACCTGTCCAGCCATCACTGGATGGTCGCCATGTATAATGAAAAAGCCCAGAACGCGGTCTGGGACGACGACCCGGAAACCCTGGTCGCGACCTCGGTGATTTATCCCGCCGGCCGCGCCAAGAAGGTCAAGGGCGGGTTTGAACTGACCGGACGCTGGCCTTTTTGCAGCGGCATTATGCACAGTGGTTTTGCCATCTTAGGCGGCCTGGTCGAAGGGGAAAGCAAGGACGCGCCGATGGAACCGCGTATGTTCCTGGTCGCCAAATCCGACTTGGAAATCCATGAAACCTGGGACGTGATCGGCTTGGCCGGCACCGGCAGCAAGGATGTCTCCTGCGACAAACTGTTCCTGCCCGATTACATGGCCCTGGGGGCGCACGAATGCATGGGCGACCCAACGCCGGGCTCGGCGGTCAATCCGGCGCCGCTTTACCGGCTTCCGGTGGCGGCCCTGTTCGCGCACCTGATTTCCGGCCCCATCCTGGGCATGGCCACGGGCATCTACAATACGGTGGTCGAAGGCCTTCAGGGCCAGATTTCCACCTACAATAAATCCAGGGTCGCCGATCACCAGACCACCCACCTGCGTGTTTCCAAGGCCGGTGCGCAACTTGATGCCGCGCGCATCGTGATGGTCGACAACTGCAATGAAGCCATGCGCATCGCCGAATCCGGCCGGGCGCCGAACACGGAAGAAAAATTCCGCTGGCGGCGGGATTCGGCTTTCACCACGCAACTTTGCGCCGATGCCGCTGATCAGCTTTACCGGGGTACGGGTGCCAGCGCCATTTATAATCGCAACTCCCTGCCGCAGCAGTACCGGGACATCAACGCCGGACTTGTGCATATCGGCATATCCTGGGACGTCAACGGCGGTGAGTACGGAAAAGTCATCCTCGGCCTCGACCCCGCCAATAAAAACATCTGAGCTTCCGGACTGCGTCCGGGGCGGAGCTGATACATGGGCCTGAACATCGAAGAAAAAACCTTTCCCAACCTGGGTGAGGACGATTTCGCGCCTTGGCGGGAAATTCCCACCACCATCATCAGCGACGAACTGAATCGGTTCGGTGCCATGGCCGCGGCCATCAAGCCGGTGCGCGCGGGCAGTGCCTTCGTCGGCGAAGCGCTGACGGTGCAGGTGATCGCCGCCGACAATGCCGCCCTTCACTATGCCATGACCAAGGCCTGGCCGGGGGCGGCGCTGGTGGTGGACGCGGGCGCCTTCACCGACTCCGCCGTTTGGGGCGGCATCCTGCACCGGGTCGGGGTAAAGCAGGGCATTGTCGGCGTGGTGGTGGACGGCGCTGTCCGCGATTTGGCGGAATTACGTGGCTCATCGGTTCCGGTCTATGCCCGGGGCGTTGTGCCGGCGGGACCGCACAAAGGTTGGGGCGGCAATATCAATACCCCGATCCAATGCGGCGGTTGCCCGGTGCAGCCGGGCGACTTGGTGTGCGGGGATGATGACGGCGTCGTCGTCGTGCCGAGGGAAAGGATGGCTGCTCTTCTGCCCAAATGCCGGGTGCGAATCGCTAACGAGCAAAAATGGGAGCGTGAAATCGAAAACGGCGCCCTGACCGTTGATCTGCTCAATCTTCCCCCGGCCGAAGATTTCTAGGAAAAACCGCATATTTACCTTGAGAATGACCTTTCCGACCGCACGTAGCGGCCCGTGGGGGTCATTTTCAGGCCCGATGCCTTGTTTTCTCGTGTTTTTAGGATCATTTATAGGTCACATAATTACTTTTTCATGGATTCCCTGCTAATGGCGCCGAAGAAGAAAAAAAAGAAAAAAGTCCGTCCCGATCATTTCCGCAAACTGTTCGCGTTGTTTACCGCGCCGGTATCCCAGATTGATTGCGGCCAGAAATGCGC
>JAOUPW010000409.1 GCA_029879665.1 Rhodospirillales bacterium
AATTTCAAACGATCTGGTCACGGAAATGTTGTTCGAGCCCCGGGGCGAAGGCCTGGCGGTTGCTTGCAAAGCCTCTGGAATCGGGAAAGCTTCGTTTACGTCCATATTTGCCATCAGCCGCAAGACCCGCCCCGGTGGGGGAAAGAATCTGCGGCAACAAACCAACCGCGCCCTTTCCTTTTTTGATATGGTTTCCGAGGACGCCGCCGGTAAAGTTCTGACTCGCTGGCAAAGTGGAGGTAAATACCTTTCCGTCATTCGAAATCTCGAACTGGGAACGCCGAAGAAATGAAACGCAAAACCGATAACGCCCCCCGCTTCCCACAGTCCGATGCGCCCGCAGAACAGGCGTCCGACGCCCGCCGCCGCCTGGAAGATATCACCCGCCTTGTTTCCGACTGGGTTTGGGAAACCGATTCCGATTTTCGGTTGACCTATGCCTCGCAACGAATCACCGAAATCCTGGGTTATCAGCCTGTCGAGCTCTTGGGTAAGCAGTTAACGGATTTTGGCCGTTTCGTTTCCCGGGATGACAGCCCCATAGACCTCAAGATGACATCTCCGTTTCGGGACGCATCTTTCGAGACAACCCATAAAACTGGAGAGCATCGCTATTTTCTCGTCAGCGGTCTTCCTATTTTCAACCCGGATACCGGCAATTTCGATGGCGTTCGCGGCACTGCCCGTGACATCACCCGCAGAAGGGAAGTTGAAAAACAGATCATGTGGCAGGTCAGCCATGATCCGTTAACGGAACTGCCCAACCGAACCCTGTTTTTTGACCGTCTGAGCCAAGCCATTTCCGGCGCCCGGCGCTACTCCCGCCAGGTTGCCCTGCTATTTGCCGACCTCGACCGTTTCAAGACCATCAACGATTCGTTGGGCCATGCCGCCGGCGATCATCTTCTCACCCTTGCCGCGCAACGGCTAGTCTCCTGCATCCGAGAAACCGATACGGTCGCACGGATTGGTGATAAAATTGCAGGCACCCCCGGCGAAGAAACCGAGGAAATGGTGGCGCGGCTGGGTGGAGATGAATTTACCATTATCCTGACCCAAATCACCCGTCCTGATGACGCCGCCATCGTAGCGCGTCGCATTGTCGAGGAGTTTTCGAAACCCTTTCATCTGGACGGACATGAAGCCCATGTCGGCGCCAGTATTGGAATTACCGCATTCCCCGACGATGCCGACGATTCCATTTCGCTCCTGCGCAATGCGGATATCGCCATGTATCAGGCCAAGAAAGATGGCCCCAATGCTTATATGTTCTACACGCCGGAACTGAACACCGAAGTGCAAAACAAACTGAGCCTGGAAACAGAATTGCACAATGCCTTGAAGGAAAATGAACTCATCGTCCATTTTCAGCCGATTATCCACATCGCGACCGGGAAAATCGAAGGCGCCGAGTCACTTATCCGCTGGAAACATCCTGAGCGTGGACTGGTACCGCCAAATGACTTCATTCCCTTGGCGGAAGAAAGTGGACTGATTGGCCCCATCGGCGAATACGTTTTGCGCGAAGTCGGCAGACAGATCAGGTCCTGGAACGAGTCTGGCCTGACTGTGCCTAATATATCGGTCAACCTTTCCAGCCGGCAGCTTTCGCGGGGATTGACCGTGGAAAAAGTTGCTGCCCTTCTCCGTGAATCCGGCACGCACCCAAGCCTAATCACCTTTGAAATTACCGAAAATCTATTCATGGAAGAAACGGACAGGGCGAAAGACTGGCTCAATCGTATCAAGAAACTGGGGATCAGGTTATCGGTCGACGATTTCGGAACCGGTTATTCGTCTCTCGGCTACTTGCGCCGTTTCCCGGTCGACACCCTGAAGATCGATCGTTCATTCGTGACTGACCTGCCGGGCAATTCCGGAGATGCCTCCCTGACCGAAGCCATCATTGCCATGGCAAAAAGCCTTAAACTTTCGGTTGTTGCGGAAGGGGTGGAAACCTGGGATCAACTGGAATTCCTACGTTCACTGAATTGCGATTACGCACAAGGTTATCTGTTCAGCCGCCCCCTGCCCGCGGATGATTTTGCAGCGTTTCTCAAATCTCCGGCCCCGATTTTTTCCGCTGCGGGAAGCGCAAGGAATTTATCTCCATCCCTCGCCCCCGCCGGAGAATAGTATCGCCGATCCCTAATCCGGAACCCCCGGATGATGGTAATAATGCCAGAGAAAGCGGGCGGCGGCGCTGCGGTGCGGCCGCCATGGACGGGCAATGGCATCCATTCTTTTTTTCGACGGAGCCTTGCGCAGGCGTTTGAGCTTCATGACCGCCATACGAACGGCCAAGTCATCCACCGGCCAGATATCCGGACGCTTGAGCGCGAACAGAAGGTAGACCTCCGCCGACCAACGGCCTATGCCCTTGGCCTGGGTCAGGTGAGCGATGGCGTCTTCATCCTCCATCCTGCGAATCGTGCGTAAATTAATTCGCCCTGACAGAACGTCTTCCGCCAAAGCGCGGCCGTAAGAAACTTTCTGGCGGCTGAGACCGATGGCCTTGAAATCGGCGCCGGTGAGCTCAAGAAACCCCTCCGGCGCAAGGGGACGAACGGCATCGTTCAATCGCCCGATAATCGCCCTGGCGGCATGCGCCGAGACCTGCTGCGCCGTGATGATATGAACCAATCCGGCGAAGCCGGGCTTGCGCGTCCGCTTAGGCGGCAGGCCGCAGATTTCATAGGCCCGCGCAATGTCCTTGTCGACCCCGGCAAGCGTTTCCAGGGCCGACTTAAGGGACATATCGGGGCGGGGGGCGGCGACTAGAACACCTCGTCAAACAATTGCTGCATGGCCGCCCAGGACCGGGTGTCGGCGGTTTTGTCATAGGCAAGATTATCGATACCGAAGGAGCCGGCGTCGGGATTTGTGAAGCCATGCCGGGCGCCGGAATAAATGGTCATTTCCCAGTTGGCTTTGGTCTGATCCAAACGTTCCTGAAATTTCACAATCCGGTCCATGGGGATAAACTTATCATCCCTGCCATGGGCGACCAGCACGCGCGGCTTGATGCTGGTGACGGAAGCGGGCGCCGGCGGCAGGGAACCGTGGTAACTGACAACGGCTTTCACGTCGGATCCCGAATAGGCCATTTGCATGACCGTGGA
>JAOUPW010000408.1 GCA_029879665.1 Rhodospirillales bacterium
CGCTTACGGTCAATGGTGAAAAAGTTACCGGCGAGGTAGAAGGCCGGACCCTCCTGGTTCACTTTCTGCGTGAACAGCTGCGCCTGACGGGGACCCACGTCGGATGCGACACCAGCCAGTGCGGCGCCTGCGTCGTTCATTTCAACGGTAAATCGGTGAAAAGCTGCTCCCTTCTGGCGGTTCAGGCCGACGGCGGCGAGGTCAATACCATTGAAGGCGTCGGCACACAGGAATCCCTTCATCCCATGCAGCAGGCGTTTTACGAAAATCACGGCCTGCAATGCGGTTACTGCACCCCGGGCATGGTGATGACGGCGCTGGCCCTGGTGGAAGAAAACCCGGATCCCAGCGATGATGACATCCGCCATTGGCTGGATGGCAATCTATGTCGATGCACCGGCTACAAGACCATCATCAAGTCGATCAAGGCCGGCGCCGCAGCCATGCGCGGCGCGGCGGGGCGAAGCGGAAAGAGCGAGTGATCGAATATGCATAATTTCATTTACCATAGACCCGATTCCATGGACGGCGCCGTGGTCGCCCACGGAGACGCCGAGGACGCCGTCTATCTGGCCGGCGGACAGACCCTGTTGCCGGTACTCAAACAGCGCCTTGCCATGCCAACGGACGTCGTCGACCTGTCGCGCGTGCCGGGAATGAAGGACATCGCCGTTGTTCCCAATCTGCTCTTGATCGGCGCCATGACCCCGCATGCGGCGGTGGCGGCATCCGATAAAGTCAGAAAAGCGATCCCGGCGCTCTGCGCCCTGGCGGAGTGCATTGGCGATCCACACGTGCGCAACCGGGGCACCATTGGCGGCTCCATCGCCAACAACGACCCTGCCGCGGATTATCCGGCGGGGCTGGTGGGATTGAACGCCGCCGTGCAGACCGACCAGCGCACGATTCCGGCAGACGAATTCTTCACCGGCATGTTCGAAACCGCGCTTGAAGATCGCGAACTGATCACCCGTATCGATTTCCCGATTCCCGAGGCGGCGGCCTACGCCAAGTTCCCCCATCCGGCGTCGGGTTTCGCGCTGGTCGGTGTATTCGTCGCAAAAGTCCCGGGTGGCGTACGGGTCGCCGTCACCGGCGCCGGGGCTTGCGTCTTCCGGGTGCCAGAAATGGAGGAGGCCTTGGCGGAAAATTTCTCGGCGGCTGCCCTTGACGGCATCACGGTTTCCGAAAACGGCCTCAATTCCGATATCCATGCCTCGCCGGAATACCGCGCCCATCTGATCGGGGTTCTCGCCGGACGCGCCGTTGCCGCTTGCGGCGCCTGAGCGGAACGGCAACGAAGGACCCCAATGAAATTCGGTATCGGCCAATCGGTTTTACGCAAAGAAGACGCCAGGTTCCTGACCGGGGAAGGCACCTACACCGACGACGTCAACATCGACGGCCAGGCCTACGTTCATTTTCTGCGCTCGCCCCACGCGCATGCCCGCATCCGCGCCATCGACACCACCGATGCCATGAACGCCCCCGGCGTCGTCGCCATCCTCACCGGTTCCGACGTGCTGGCCGCCGACGGCGTTTCACCTTTGCCGTGCATGGCCTCGGTGTCAGCACTTAATGGTGACCCCATGTACACGCCACCGCGCTATGTGCTGGCGACCGACGCCGCCCGCTATGTCGGCGAAGCGGTCGCCATGATCATCGCCGAAACGCCGGAACAGGCGATGGACGCAGCGGAGCTGATCGAAGTCGATTACCAAGCCCTACCGGCGGTGGTCAACACCGCCAAGGCAATGGATGCCGACGCGCCCCAGGTGTGGCCGGAAACTCCGTTCGGCAACAATGTCTGCGTCAAATGGGAAAACCGGGAACCGGAACCGGTGATGGAGATTTTCGATAAGGCCGCGCACGTGGCCGAAATCAACATCCTCAATAACCGTCTGATGGGCAACCCTTTGGAACCCCGTTGCGCGGTTGCCGATTACGACGCGAAAACGGATACCCGCACCCTTTATTGTCCGAGCCAGGGCGTCTACCGCTTGCTGCGCCCGATCGCCGATAGGGTCTTCAAAATCCCATATAAAAAACTGCGTATCATTTCCGGGGATGTGGGCGGCAGCTTCGGCATCCGCAGCAAATCGTACCCGGAACTGATCGCCATGGTGTGGGCGGTGAAGAAGCTGAACCGTCCCTTGAAATGGCTCGCCACCCGGGCGGAAACCATGATGTCGGACAACCATGCCCGCGACCACGTGACCCACGCCAAGCTGGCGTTGGACGGGAACGGAAAAATCCAGGCCATGTGGATCGACATTACCGCAGACATGGGAGCCTACCTTTCCGACATGTCGGTGGCTATTCCGGTCAATGTCGGGCAACGCAACACCGGCACCACTTACATGATTCCGACGGTGTACAACGTCATCAACCTGGTTTTTACCCACCGCACGCCGGTGGACAGCTACCGAGGCGCCGGCCGGCCGGAAGTCGTTTACGTGATGGAACGATTGATGGAAGAAGCCGCTCGCGTCACCGGCCTTGATTCATCCGAGATCCGCAAGCGCAACTATATCCCCGCCGACGCCTTTCCCTTCGTCAATTCCCAAGGCCTTGCTATCGACAGCGGCGATTTTCTCGCCAATCACGATATGGCGCTGAAGAAGGCCGACTGGGAAGGCTTCGAGGCTCGACGCGCCGAAGCCAGGGCGCGCGGCAAGCTGCGCGGCATCGGCATCGGCAGCTTTCTCGAATGTTCCGGCGGCACGCCCGAGGAAGAAGCCCGCATTCGCTTCGAAGACAACGGCCGCGTCAGCGTCTTTGCCGGCACCTTTTCCCACGGCCAGGGCCACGCAACGACGTTTTCACAGATCGTGGCCGAACGTCTGGATGTGGATTTCGACAAGATTGACTACTACGACGGCGGCGACAATTTCGTCATCCCCTTCGGCCAGGGCACGGGCGGTTCGCGCTCGGCGCATATGGGCGGGTCATCCATCGCTTTCGCCTGTGACAAGGTGATCGAAAAGGCTAAAAAGATCGCCGGCCACCTACTGCAATCGGAGCCGGCCAACCTCACATTTGAAAACGGCGTCTTCCGGGTTGCCAATGGGCCGGGGAGCATGACCCTCGCAGAAGTCGCTAAAGCCTCCCTAGATACGGAA
>JAOUPW010000411.1 GCA_029879665.1 Rhodospirillales bacterium
CGTCGCCGTAAGCGAGGTTCCACGTAAAGAAATTGCGGTGGCCAAAGTTCTGGCGGCCCGCAAAAATGAGGGCCCAACCTGTTGCTGTCGGATTGGCCCCATATCCAGCGCTGTCCCAGCGCAATTCCTGGGCGAGCGCAGCCAGAGAGCGGACCCCGTCGCTGCGGTTGTGCGTAAGCCGCGCCGCCAGTACCGGTTTTTGGGAGCTTGCTTTGCCGGGCAGGTCCAGTGGGTTGTAAATACCGGCGTACTGGAGCTGTTCAAGCCCGACCGCCCAACTCCAGTCGGGGTTGATGTCGCTTTGCCACCTGATCTGCGGCGTTCGTGTTCCGAAAAGCGCGTCACCGGCGCCGAAGTCGAGTGTGAAGGGTAGCGAATTCAGGTCGGCAATCGTGGTCCACGTCTGCCCTGCCAGCAAATTCCCGTAGATGAAATAGGCGTGACGCAAACGGGGCGAGAATGAGCTTTGGTCGAAGAAGTCCATCTCCAGGAACAATTGCCGCGCGGTTCCGTTATCCGAGGAGTCCCGCACGTCGATGTTGAAGCGTGTTTCGCGCGCAAACATGTTGAAGTAGCCGGAAACGGGGGCCTCGGACGAGCCTTCGACCGGAATCTGGCTGATGAGGAACTGGTACTCATCACTCGTGCCGTCGAAGTCGTAAAGTGCGTCCAGCCTGACATAGCCGCCGATTTTCATCCGGTAGTCCGTGCCGAACATCGGCCATGAACCTGGAAAGTCGTCTGCGGCCAGTTCGTTTCCTGTCATCACGATGTGGTCGTCGCGCGTTTCATTTGGCCCCGTCAGGATCCGTTTGGGTACGAAATCATCGTCATCGTCCTGCTGCTCAATGGGCTCCTCTTCCGTGGCCGCCAATTGACCCGGAACCTGATCCGGGGCACCCCCTGCACTACCAGCCTCGGCATCGAGCCGCCGCTCCAGCGCATCGAGCCGATCAGCCTGCGCCTTCGCCGCGGCCATTTGCTCCTCGAGCAACTGCATGTGCTCTGCCAGGCGCTGACGTTCATGCTCCAATTCGCGGCGCATGGCGTCCGAATCCTCCTGAGCCCATGCCCAACTCGTTGAGCAAAGACAGAGAACTGCCCAGATGAGCCAGCTACTGGTGCGCCTTGCCTTATGTTCATTCGTAACCATCAGGCGCATTGCTCCTGTTTCGGTCGACGTTTAATGAAAACCGTTAATCTTCGCAGAAATTCTGAACAAAAAGTTGATGAAAGTTTGATCTCGCGGACCAAGATCGGCCAGGCGCGCGCTTGAAGAATGAACGGTTTACAGGAGAGGAACGACTTGATGAACGTTTGATTAGGGCGCTCAGGGGTAAAGGGTACGCCAGCGCCTTTCGCCCCGCAGGTCTTCCAACCGCGGGTCAACCTTGGCGCCAAAAAACCAGGGGCATTGCTCCTCGCGCGCTTCACTGAGCAGGTCCAGTGCCTGGTCAGGTCTACCCAGCGCCACGAGCGCTGGCGCCATAATGGGGCGCGGGCATCGCGGCAGCTGGGCAGCATAGGCTTTCTCAACCAGGCGCCCGGCTTCTTCGGCCTCGCCGCAAACGGCCATAGGCCACGCCATGAAACCCCACATGGCAGGTATGTTTTTCGCCAGGCTCAGAGCCTTTAAAGCAGAATCCAGCGCCTCGCGGTGCTCGCCAAGACTGGCCAGAAAAAGGCTGTTGTACCCGTGCGCGAGATCATCACTCGGGTTGCTTTCCAAAACCCCGCGCCCGAACTGCAACGCCTCGGCAACATGTCCGGCGAGAAACAGGGTGAAGGCATGGACATAAATATTGAACAGCGAATGAGGATCCAGGTCGACCGCCCGTGCTGAATACTCCAAAGCGGCTTCCATCTTCCCCTGGGCACGGTGAATCAATGCCTGGTAGCCGTAAGCGCGCGAGTAGTCAGGGTCCAGTCGGCGCGCATGTTCTACGGATTTTATTCCCCGCTCCAGCTCGCCTCTTTGCAGAGCCTCGAACCAACCACGCAAGCTCAGCGCTTGTACGATACCTGGGTCCGATCTCAATGCCGCATTGCAGGCATCCAGGCCAACACGGAGCCCTTCTTGCGGATGGACGAATCCACGATAGCACTGATACATGCTCACTTCGGCCACGGCCGAGTGTGCCGCGGCAAAGTCTGGATCGATTTGGATAGCCTTCCTGAACCAGTGCAGTGCGCGTTCGAGCGAATCGGGATCGGGATGGTTGACACAGGCCAGCCCCTTCAGGAAGTGGGCATAGGGCAGCGGTTTGGTCTGAATTGAGCTTTCCAGCGCCGAACGGCAGTTTTGCTGCACTGCACCGTCAACCGGGACCGTCAGTTGATAACCCCGTTTTGGAACGGTCTTGATGTACTCGCGCCCCTCAGGCCACAGGGCCTTTCTCAGTGAATAGACACACCGTGCTATCGAGTGGTAGCCAATCGACTGATGCGGCCAGAGGGTTTCGTAAATGGCTTCATGGGTGACCACTTCACCCTGGCTCTGCACGAGCAAATCCAGCAGCGCCATTTCTTTAGGGGGCAGCCGGACTTCATGATCATTTCGCCACAGCCCTGAGCCGGCTTTCAGCCGGAAAGGGCCAAATTTCAGGCGCGAATCACTTGGCATATTCGAAACACGGGTTCATCTGCGCAAGAAAACCTATTGTAGTCTGAAAAAGAAGAACAATAATTGATGTCAGAGGAAAAACGCTCCTCTGTCCATTCTGCGGATATTATCTCCACGCTGACCCCAACAGTTCCATCGCAAGGATTCCGGGGGATGTTCAGCAACGCGAGGCGCTGAACGACCCTTTGCTCGGGCCCCGCCTGGCCACCAGGACCAGGCCTTCAGCCTGATTTGATTTCCCGTGGGCGGGTCACCCCAGGTAGTAGAAAAACACGCCGTCTGTGACCGTTACCGCGGAAACATCAGCGTCAGCGTGGCCCTGAACGCCCAACCCTCCGGACCGTTGGGCGTGGATTCGAGGTAGTAGCGGGGTCCGGCCTGGATCGACATGATTTGCTTGCCGACCCGGATGACCTTGGAAACCGACACGATCGCCGGGATGTTCCACTGCTCGGCCTTCCAGTCCCTGGTCGCCTCCACGTTCACC
>JAOUPW010000410.1 GCA_029879665.1 Rhodospirillales bacterium
GGGCGAACAACCGTGTTTGATGGCAACCCGCTGGATTCCACCGGAAAGGTCGGTCTTCCAGTTGCTCTTGTCGCCGACGCCCTTGGCCATGATGGCTATTTCTTCGGCGGTCAGATCCTTGTCCCACCCCAGCTTCTTGAGCATGGCCATGGTGAATTCGGGATAGCCGTCCTTGATTTCAGATCCCACCGGATAGGATCCTTCGGCCAACAGGTTGACGCCGTTACGCTCGACGCCATACCGGGCGCGGAAATTAAGCCCGCCCTCCGCAACCGGTTTGGAGGGATCGTAAAGGATCGGCGTACCGGGATGGCCCATTTCCGGGGTGCCCCAGCAGGGCCACGGCAGACCGTAGTATTCCCCGTCGCAGGGGCCTCCTTTGGCCTGAAGCGTGGTCTTGTCGAAGGTTCCCTGATTCTTGAGTTGCTTCTTCATGCGTTCAGGCGATTGCCCGGTGTAGCCGATGGTCCACATGCCCTTGTTGAATTCGCGGGTGGTGTCCTCGATGCTGGGTTCTTCGCCATTGATCTTGATCTGCTTGAACATTTCCTTGGCGAAGCCAAGCTTCTTGGCGAACAGATACATGATGTTGTGATCGGGTTTCGATTCGAATACCGGTTCGATAACCTTTTCCCGCCATTGCAAAGAGCGGTTGGATGCGGTGACCGAGCCATAGGTTTCGAACTGGGTCGCCGCCGGAAGCAGGTAAACGCCGTCCTTGCGGTCATGCATCACCGCCGACATGGTGGGATAAGGATCAATGATCACCATCATGTCGAGCTTTTCCATCGCGGTCTTCATTTCCGGCATACGGGTTTGCGAGTTGGGCGCGTGCCCCCAAAAGACCATGACGCGGGTGTTGTCCTTCTGCTGGATCTTTTCCTTGCCGACCATATCCCAGATGTTCTCTTTCTTTTCGAGAACGCCGTCGATCCAGCGGGAAACCGGATAACCGCTCATATTCATGTGCTTCTCGGTATCGAAGCGAGATTTGATGTAGTCGTAAGGGACGTCCCAGACCCGGGCCCAATGTTTCCACGAACCCGTGGCAAGACCGTAATAACCGGGCAGGGAGTGGCTGAGGATGCAGAAATCGGTCGCGCCCTGTACATTGTCGTGGCCGCGGAAAATGTTGGTGCCACCGCCGGCAACACCCATGTTGCCCAAGGCAAGTTGCATGACGCAGTAGGCCCGGGTGTTATTGTTGCCGTTGGTATGCTGGGTGCCGCCCATGCACCAGACGACGGTGCCGGGGCGGTTGTTGGCCATGGTGCGGGCAACCCGCTTCAACTGCGAACCGGGAACGCCGGTGACGCGCTCGGTTTCTTCGGGCGTCCATTTCTTGATCTCGGCCTTGACTTCTTCCATGCCGTAAACGCGCTGGCGGATAAAATTCTTGTCTTCCCATCCGTTTTCGAAGACGTGCCAGAGAATGCCCCAGATCAGCGCCACATCGGTGCCGGGACGGAACTGAACGAATTCGTCGGCATGCGCCGCCGTGCGCGTGAAACGCGGATCGCAGACGATCAGCGGCGCGTTGTTCTGTTCCTTCGCCTTCAGGATGTGCTGAACCGCAACCGGATGCGCTTCCGCCGGGTTGGAGCCGATCAGGAAAACCGCGCGGGAATTATGGATGTCGTTGAACGAATTGGTCATCGCCCCATAACCCCAGGTATTGGCAACGCCGGCGACCGTGGTCGAATGGCAGATGCGCGCCTGGTGATCGACGTTGTTGGTGCCCCAGAACGCGGCGAATTTGCGGAACAGGTAGCTCTGTTCGTTGTTGAACTTGGCCGAACCCAGCCAGTAAACAGAATCAGGTCCGGATGTCTTGCGGACTTCGAGCATCTTGTCGCCGATATCGTTGATCGCCGTGTCCCAGCTCACTTTCTTCCATTTGCCGCCTTCCAGCTTCATCGGATATTTGAGGCGGCGTTCGCCATGGGCGTGTTCGCGCACGGAAGCGCCCTTGGCGCAATGGGCGCCCATGTTAAAGGGGCTGTCGAAGTTGGGCTCCTGGCCGGTCCAGACGCCGTTCTCGATTTCGGCGACGACGCCGCAACCGACGGAACAGTGGGTGCAGACGGAAAGGGCCGTTTTGGCTCCCTTGGCGGCGGCGCCCTGGGCTGCCGCCTTCTTGACCCGCCCCAGCGGCAACGTGGTCGCCAAGGTGGCGCCGCCCGCGGTCAGGCCCGAACGTTTAAGAAAGGTTCTGCGGTCCATCGCACCGCCGACCACGCCGGAGAGCGCTTTTTTCAATTGCGAACCGCCGGACGTTCCGTGGGTTTTTCCTGGGGTTTTTTTCGTAAGCATGGACGTCTCCCTTATCCTTGTCGGTTAAAACCGGGCGGTTTTGTAATAGGTGCGAACGTGTTCCGTTTCCCGGTAGCCGGAAGATTTCTGATTACTCTCCCCAACCGAAGAAGCCTGTGCCGAAGAACCGGAAACCGCCGCAACGGCAATTCCGGCGGCGCCAGCCGTCAATCCCGCCGTTTTCAAAAATTCGCGGCGGGGAAGGATCTTGGCTTTTTTCTTGTCGGTCATTTTCATTTCTCCCACTTGGACTCATACCTATGTAATTTTGTTTAGGCCCGCATCCCGACAGGGCATCAGGCCGCCATCTCAAACGCTTCCGCTTCCACCGCCATGAACAACCGGCCGATTGTTCCCACCGAACGATAGAAATCGGAAGACTTCGCGTTCTCCAGATCTTCAAAAAACGTAATTGCCCACGGCGCGAGGTGAGCATCGAAAAATTTATGCTGGACCTCAATGGGGGTCGGGTCGCCGAAGCTGCCGGCAATCAATCCGTGCATGATTTCACACAGGGCCGCCATATGATCCTCGGGTTCCCCGACATCGCCGGAAGCGGCAATGCCCAGGGCCGCCATGTCGCTCCGCAATCGGGCGAGGGGTTTTTCGTGCAGGAACCCGGTTAAATAGCGCGACAAATAGGGATAAAGCTCTCCACCCGTACCCATGCCGATAAACAGCGCGTTGTATTCTTCTTCCACGGTTTCGGGTGTTGCATTCCGGGCGGACGCGGCCAGGGATTGAAGGGTCCGGCCGATATGGGAACCGTCACCTTCAAGATCCTTCAACGTCGCCAG
>JAOUPW010000412.1 GCA_029879665.1 Rhodospirillales bacterium
GAAGGAAGACATCCGCATCAAATACGAACAGCTGGTGGAACAGTTTCATCCTTCCGGTATGCTGGAAGAAACCATGCAGCAATCGCCGCCGGAAAAAATCGTGCCCCTTAGCGGACCAATTGTCGCGACCAATCTGTCGCTCGAAGAAGAGGGAGGAATCCGAATTGTCGAAGGGGCGACTTTCACGGTCGCGTCCCTGGATACGACTGCGGTTGTCGGTCCCGGAAGTTCAGGTGGCGGCGGTATCGCCCAGTTGTTGGCGCGGCTGACTTCTCCCACTTCCGGGACGCTCAGCATCGGCGGACAAAGCCTTGAAGTTATGCACGAAGCCGTCATTGGGCGCCGCATTGCCTACGCAGGAGAAAACGCTTATCTGTTCGCGGGCAGTGTGCGCGATAATCTTCTCTACGGCCTGAAGCATCATCCTGTCCGGGAAAAGAAATACGACGACGAAACCGAACATAACCGCAAATGGTTTGTCAAAGAAGCAAATGCCGCCGGCAACACCACCAGCGACCTTGATGCCGATTGGATTAATTTCGAGGAGCTCGGCATTGCCGGAAATGAAGCGTTGATGGAGAGAACTTTTGAGGTTCTTCGCGCGGTTCAGCTTGACGATGATATTTATGGCTTTGGCCTGCAGGGAGTGCTGGATCCGAAAAAAAGTCCGGAATTGGTGGAAAAAATTCTTGAAGCCCGGGGAGTATTGCGTGATCGCCTGAAGGATCCGAAACTTTCCCGTCTGGTCGAACTCTTTGACCGGAATTCATACAACACCAATATGACGGTCGCTGAAAACCTGCTGTTCGGAACTCCGATTGGCGATGATTTCGATCTCGATCACCTTGCCAGCAATCCGTATGTGATTGAAGTTCTCAACAAGGTCGGGCTGACTCAGGAATTTCTCGAAACCGGCGCCAAGCTGGGCGAAATCATGGTAGAACTTTTTCAGGATCTTCCCTCAGGGCACCAATTTTTCGAACGCTACAGTTTTATCAATGCGGATGAGTTGGATGACTATCAACAGACCTGCCGTCATGCGCAGGCGGTCGGCATGGACAGTCTTGAAACGGAAGACCGAAATAAACTTATTTCCCTGTCCTTCAAACTGATCCCGGCCCGTCATCACCTGGGATTGGTCGAGGAAGCGATGCAGAATCGGATTCTTCAAGCCCGTCATGTTTTTGCCGAGGGGCTGCCTGATCATCACAAATCTACGATCGCTTTTTTTGATGAAAAAGAATACAACGCCGCGTCTTCCGTTCAGGATAACATCTTGTTTGGGCGTTTGGTCTACGGACGCCCGCAAAGCCGCCGCGAGGTTGGCAAGTTGATTACCGAATTGGTGGAAAATCTTGGGTTGTTCAAGCCGTTAATGGATCTGGGTCTCGATATGTTTGTCGGCATCGGTGGCGGCAGGCTGTCGGTCGCACAGCGGCAAAAAGTGGCAATAGCCCGATGCTTGCTGAAGCAGCCGGATATTTTGATTATCAATGCCGCGACCGCGTCCCTTGATCCGGGAAGCCAAAAAGCGATCATGAGCAATGTGTTCAAGGATATCGACGGCCGCGGCCTGGTCTGGGTTCTGCATACCGCCGCCGACGCCAAAAATTTCAACAACGCCATTGTTATGGAAGACGGGAAGGTTCTCGAACATGGCCCCCTGGCAGAACTGAACCAACCCGGCCGGCCGCTGCACAATATGGCGGCGGCGGAATAGATTTCGTTTAAGGAGATGCGCGGTGGATTATCTTGATGCAGTGAAAGTTTTGAGGGATATTTCCCTGTTTTCACAGCTCGACCAGTCGAAGCTAAAGCTGCTTGCCTTTGCCAGCGACTATCAAACTTTCGAAGACGGAGAAATTCTGTTCCTGGCCGGCGATCCTTCCGACGCCGTTTACCTGATCGATGAAGGGGAAGCCGAGGCATATGTGGATGTCGAGGGACAGGACATTACGGTCGCAACCCTGGGCAAGAGCGATCTGATCGGCGAAATGGGCATTTTCAGGAACAGATCCCGTAGCGCCGCGATGCGGGCAAAGGGGCAGTTGAAGGTTATCCGCATCGAAGGGGAACTGTTCATCCAGATGGTGACGGAAAACCCCGAAGCGGCCCTGGGCGTGATGCGGGCGCTGAGCGACAAGATTTCCAAGGCCACGGAAAGTTATGAAGAACTCAAAGCCTCGATAGCGAAATAGCCATATTGCCATGAGCCGCCTCGACAGTTTCATCCGCCGCATGTGCGCACAGCGCGATTGCCTCAACATGGCGGCGTCGATGATTGAGGCCGTGTCCGGCCCGGTGCTGGAATTGGGGCTCGGCAACGGGCGCACCTTCGATCACCTGCGCAGCATTTTGCCCAATCGTGAGATTTTTGTCTTTGACCGTCAGGTCGCCGCCCATCCCGATTGCGTCCCCGATGACAAGCATCTGATCCTGGGCGATATTTTCGAAACCCTGCCGGCGGCGCTGACGTCCATCGGCGCGCCGGTGGCGCTGGCGCACACGGACATCGGCACCGGCGACGCGGAGTCCAACGCCAAAATCGCATCTTTTTTGGCGCAAACGCTGCCCGGGCTGATGGCGGCCGATGGAATCATCCTGTCCGATCAGGACCTGGCGCCGCCGGGCTGGACCCTGCAACCGCTCCCCGACGGCGTGCAGCCGGGGCGGTATTACATCTATCGCAGATAATTCAATATATCGCCAAATCGTGGATTGACGCCGCCGGTCGGGAAGCCTATACGAGCTGTGGGCCACGATCCCCCAACGGGTCGCGACCCTTCTGTAAGGAAGGGAGTGCATACTCATGACACAGAATCCGAAACCGGACATTCGTCCGGGAAATCCCAGTTTTTCTTCAGGTCCCTGCGCCAAGCGTCCCGGTTGGACGGTTGCGGCGCTCGACAATGCTTTCATCGGCCGGTCGCATCGCTCAAAGGAGGGTAAGGCACGGCTGGTCGAGGTGATCGACAAATCCCGCGCGCTGTTGGGCCTTCCCGACGATTATCGCATCGGTATCGTGCCGGCGTCCGACACCGGCGCCATGGAAATGGCCATGTGGTCGCTTCTCGGCGCCCGCGGCGCCGACATTCTGGCCTGGGAAAG
>JAOUPW010000413.1 GCA_029879665.1 Rhodospirillales bacterium
CCACGAGAATGTGACGATGAAACATGGTATCCTCCCTGTATAATGCTAATTGAGAATTAGATTAGTTTGATTTTTCCGGATTGGAAAGACCATGCGAACGAACCTCATATCCCGGATTACGTTATTTTCGATCCTGTACCTGGCCCTGGCGGCGGGAATTCTAGAAAAACATGGTATTGCCCGGGCAGCGGACCTTAGCGCCGTCCGCGTCGCGGTATCCGATGGCATCTTCGCCCACCCCCACGACCTAATATTGTCCCGGGACGGGCGGTTCCTATATATCGCCGATAACGGCAACGACGCCATCAAGGTACTCGATCCCAATACGCTCAAGACCCTTGGCGCCTTCGGACAATCCCAATTGTCCCGCCCCCATGACGTCACCCTCGACGGCGACGGCCGTCTGCTGGTGGCGGACAGCGGGAACAACCGCATCGCGATCTTCGAGATCGCAGGAACTATGGGCCGGTTTATCGGAGAGTTCAGCGGCGGCATGGCCAGCCCGGAAGGGGTAGCCTGGGCTGACGGCCTGGTCTATGTGACCAACGTCGGCAACGGCGATCTGGTCGTTATCAAGGACGGCAAGGAAATCCGAAAAACCGGATCCCACGGTTCCGCAGTTGGGCAGTTCAATCGCCCCCACGACGTGCATGTGGACGGACGGGGCCGCATCCTCATCGCCGACCCCGGTAACAACCGGGTGCAGATTCTGGACCAAACCCTCAAGGTCACTTCTGTCCTGCACGGCCCACCCTATTTGTTCCAGGAGCCCAAATACCTGACCGTGGACAGCCTGGGCCGGTTGTTCGTCGCCGACGAATACAGCAACCTGATCAAGGTCATCGACCGCAAGGGAGCGCTGGTCATGACCATCGGCGAAAGCGATAAGGAGGACGAAAAACTGAATCAGCCGGAAGGCGTCGAGGTGCGGGGCGGCAGCATCTGGATATCCGATACCTACAACAACCGCATCCTGCTCTACCGATTGCCGGGAACTTAAAAAAGCAAAAGGCCCGCTCTTGCGAGTGGGCCTTTCCAGGACAGCTGCCGTTTTCGGGAAACGTGTTCAGGCGGTCGCGGCTTCGAGCGCCTTCTTGACCCGACGTTTCAGCGTTACCGCTTCCGGCGGCAGCTTACGGTTGGACGTATTGAGAAGAAAGGCGTCCAGGCCGCCTTTATGCTCGATGGTGCGCAACGCCTTGGCCGTCACCTTGAGCCGGATGGGCTTACCCAGGGCGTCGCTCAACAGCGAGGCTTCCTGCAGGTTGGGAAGGAACCTGCGCCGGGTCCGGTTCTTGGCGTGGCTGACATTGTTGCCGGTCTGAACCCCAATGCCGGTGAGGGCGCAACGTCTTGCCATCTTGTTGATCCTCTTGAATAAATTCTGTTCAGGCCGCCTCCGGCGGCGCATGGAGGCGGATTTTTAGGGGTTGGAAGCCCCGTAGTCAAGGGGAAAGGGGCGAGTGAAGCGCCGATTTTCAGGCATTTTGCCCCTTTGCACCCCCCTCCGGCTCCTATCCCACCAACGGGCCGATCCCATGCAGATCGGTCATGAGGGCGACAAACCCGATCGGAATGAAGCAGAAGAAGACCCGCCCGCCCCATTTCAAGTCCGTGCTGTCGTCGTAGGTGAGGAACCAGCCCACGACTCCCAGCACGAACACGAAGGCCATAACGCCCCAATAACCGAAGGCGTACTCAGCGTCATACCGGGGGCTGCCGGGCGCAAGCCTTTTATGATCGCCCCCCATCAGCCGGAAGATTAAAAAAAACGGCAACCCATAACTGCGTGTAGCGGGCCGTGTTCTTCCAGGACCGGGAAATTTTCCATCCATAGGGACCGAAAAATCGGGACTTTATCCCATCTTCACCTTCGGACTTTTTAGCCGTTCCGTTCGGATGATCCGGACTCGTCATCAGCCATCCTACCCCTTGCCCAGCCGCTTCAGTTCCGCCTCGCAGGCGGCGCGAAGGAGAGCGAGATCGGAAGCTACGGTTCCCCAAATCACATCATCAAGTATTTTGTCGTAGTTATGACGGAGGATACTGCCCATTTCACGGATGGCTTTCCAGGGAACACCGGGGTTACGGCCGTCCATTTCGTCCCCCAGTTTGCGGGCGGCTTCCGTGATCCGTTGCAAGCACCGTTCCACGGCGTCCTTGGTTTTTCTATCCGCGGAATAGTCATCGAAAACCATGCCCGCGACGTAGGATTCAATCCTATCTATATTTTCAATGATATCCCGAAGGCGCCCGGCGGGATCGTCAGAAGGCATCGACGGCGTCCCGCAAGGCATTGGGTTTGACGTGTTCCTTCAGCCGGTCGCGCACGGCCAGATCTACCTCGCGGCCGATCCATTCCTTGATATCGGCGGCGATCCCGGCGTATGAAAAAAGAGTCCGAACCTTTTCATGATCCAGCGTTACCAGAATATCCACGTCGCTATCCGGGTCGTCCTCGCCACGGGCGACGGAGCCGAACACGGCGGCGTGCAAGACGCCGAGTTGCTTGAGCTCGCCTTCATGGGCGCGCAGCGCGCCAAGCACGTAATTAAGCGAAGTGTTGGCCTGGGTATCCATGGCGCCAGTATACCACGCCGGCGAGCGTAGTGAACGCTTCCCTCAAGGGGGAGCTAAAACGGGCGGAAAACCCTGCCCCTTGAGGCTTCTCAGTCCGCCAGGGCGCAGCCGGAGGCACATATGGGCCCACCACAGGGCCCGGCGGGCGCCTTGGCGCCGCCGGTGACGTTGGGGGCCATCAGGGCCTTTACGATCTTACGGTCGCCGCAGGAGGGGCAGACGATCTTGCCCTGGGCGGCCTTGGCGTCGTAATCCGCCATGGAATCGAACCATTCCTCGAACACGTGGTCCTTGGTGCAACGTACGTTGTAAACGATCATCCTTGCTTTCCTTCGGGTACCCTTCAGCCCACTTTCGTCTTTAGGTCTTCATCCAGTTCGATTTATCCGATGATCCCGTTCAAGGTCGGGCTCGGCCGCATGACGGCGGCCACCTTGGCCGGATCCGGGTGGTAGTATCCGCCGAGATCGACCGGAGCCCCCTGGGCCGCCAACAATTCTTCGGCGATTTTCTTCTCGTTTTCCGC
>JAOUPW010000414.1 GCA_029879665.1 Rhodospirillales bacterium
AGACTTTGATGCCATGTTGGCGAATCAGGCCGCGCGCCTTGAACATGGGCATGCCCATGGGAACGCCCAGGGCCTTGGCTTCGTTGGAACGCGCGATGATGCATCCATCGTTGTTGGACAGCACCACCACCGGGCGGCCTTCCAACGCTGGGTTAAAGACCCGCTCGCAGGAAACGTAGAAATTATTGCAATCGGCAAGAGCGTAAATGGAACGCACGGCGAAACGTCAATCGTCGCCGAACTGGCGGATGGAACTGGTGACCACGCCCCACAGGGTGCATTCCATATCCGGCGTTACGGGAATGGCGGAAAAATTCGGATTTTCCGCTTTCAAAATCCAATTTCCGCTTTCCTTCTGCAACCGTTTCACCGTCAGTTCGCCATTGAGAATGGCGATAACGATACGCCCTGGTCGAGGCTCGGCGCCGCGGTCGACCACCAGCAGGTCGCCGGGGAAAAGGCCGGCACCGATCATGGATTCGCCTTCGAGGCGAACGATGAACGTTGCCGCCGGACGGCGGATCAGGTGTTCGTTAAGGTCCAGCTTGCCTTCCACATGGTCCTCAGCCGGGGACGGAAACCCGGCCTGCACCGGAGACGACAACAACCTTAAGGAGACCCGGCGCGAGACGTCGGCGGCGTGGATCGCCGGGCGGCGGATGAGAAGATCCCGTGAATAGAACATAACAGGAACATATCAGAAAAAGAGGCTGTGGATCAAGAACTTTGAAGGAACCTGAAACGGCGTCATATGACCGGGCGGAAGCGGTTTACATGGCGGTGGAACGGGACACGCGGCCTTCCCGCCTAAGAAGCGCCAGCCCGTCCGGCGTCACCGTCACCAAGGCTCCGTCACCGTTCCGTTGTTCACGGACAACCAGCCCCAGGTCTACGGCGTCCTCCCAGATGGTGAGCCGGGGGCATGAGGTGCGCCAGGCCGCCATCACTTCATCATAAGGCCTGGGCCGGGCCGCCACCCATTCGACCAGGTCAAGGATAAGCGCGTGGGTTTCCGAAGACATTTCCGGGCTCCTTAAGCATGGGGATGTGAATCCTAGCATACGGTCGCATCCGGGAACCATCCGCAGGGTATTTACAAGTATTGAGGAAGTAGATTTCATATTATTACAATCTTTGAGAGATATTAATTTAATATATTGATTCTAAAAATAAAAATCACAGAAAAGAAATAGTAAACACTATTTAAAAGTGTGTATATGTAATTTTTTTTATAAATACACAACTATAGATACGCAAATTTAACGAATTTCCATGAACCTGTTGAGGTTATGCCATAGCCGTATTTGAGGTGCTTTCCATGCAAGGCCTCCGCTCGGACATCGCCATCGTCGGTGAAGCTAAATGGAAGTCGGACAACATTGTTTCGGCTCTCAGGGAGGCCTTCAATCTGCGCGAAGAAAACCTAGATGACTGCCGGGGCAACGGCTCGTCAGGTGCTCATCTCTATGTCTTTTGCACAAACATCGGCTCGGACGAGAACTTCGCCCAATTGAAAACAGCCGTCAAAGCCTGCGCCGGTGAAAAGATGTTCGTTCTTCCGACCCACAATAGCAAATGCATGACCCGGCTCAGGGATCTCGGTATTACCGACTACCTGGTGCAACCCGTAAAACCGGACGAACTTCGCGCCATGGCAAAAAAGGCCATCAACCGCCGGGTGGAACGCTCATGGGCTGCGCTTGATCCAACAATCCGGGTCGCCCTAAAAACCAGCCTTGCCTGCTTCGAAGATTGTTATTCCCGCGTTCAGCGTGGAGAAGCCCTGCCTATGGAGGAGATCCAGCTCAGTTGTCAGAAAATTCGTGAAAGTACCAAGATAGGCACACTCGGCAGCTGGATCGACGCGCTCGACGACCACCATAACTATTCCTTCCGGCACAGCATGTTCGTATGCGGTATCTTGACCTATTTTGCGAACGCGATCGGAATCAGCGGCAGCGATTTGCAGCTATTAACCGTTGGCGGGCTCCTGCACGACGTCGGCAAATCCCAGGTGCCGCTGGAGATCCTGGACAAGCCGGGAAAGCTCGATCCCCAAGAATGGGAGCTCATGCAAAATCACCCGGAGCATTCGCGGGAAATCCTTCTGCGCGAGCAGGGCCTTGATCAGGACGCATACGCCATGGCCGTGCACCACCATGAGAAACTGGACGGGACAGGATACCCGGACGGTCTCTCCGGTGCCGAAATCAACGACCACGTGAGATTGACCACAATCGCGGACATTTATTCTGCTTTGATCGACAAGCGTTCCTATAAGGAGGCCATGAGCAAGGAAGCCGCCCTCGACTTGATGGGAAAATTCAAAGGGCATCTGGACCTGGATCTCCTCAGGTGCTTCCGAGGCTTTGTGCTCGACACCCAGTGATCGGCCGCAAAATTATCCTTGTCCGGGCTCTTTCGGAAATTTTCCACCACCCGCGCGGGGTGGCTGAGAGCCTGATATTCCTCTCAACGGCAAGCCAATATATATTGACATAATATATCTATTCAATATATATCATTCCGATATAATTTTTCTCCAACTGGAATGCCTCATGGACATAAAGACGCTTTGTTTGGGGGCGCTAACCCTCGGCGACGCCACCGGCTACGAAATCAAAAAGCAATTCGAGGAGGGACCGTTCTCCTACTTTCACCAAGCCAGCTTCGGTTCCATCTACCCTTCGCTGGGTCAACTGAGCGAAGAAGGGCTGGTTACCTGCACCAAAATGCCCCAGGACAGCAGGCCGGATAAAAAGGTTTATTCCATCACGCCTCAAGGGGTTGAAGCCCTGAAACGAGCGCTCCGCAAGAACCCATCCCAAGATAAAATACGCTCAGAATATATGACTATGTTCTTCCTCGCCGACTTCTTGGAGGAGGATCATCTGCGTGAAATCTATGACGACTACCTCGCCTATTACCGAAGCAACGTGGAATGCCTGACAAAGTTGGACGACAAGGACATTCTGCCAAACCGGCGTTTTACCCGCGGTTTTGGCCTTGCCTTCTACCAAACCGCCCAGCGCTATATGGAAGAAAACCGACATTTATTGTTCGGTGATGAACGGGCTGAGAACATCAAAACCGGAACTAAAAAA
>JAOUPW010000470.1 GCA_029879665.1 Rhodospirillales bacterium
ATCTACCTGCGCGATGAATATGCCGGCATCCGCGCCCTGCTGGATCGGGAAGTCGCCGCCCTTGAAGATTCCGGAATCGCCGGCGACACCCGCCTTCATTTGCGCCGGGGCGCCGGCGCCTACATCTGCGGCGAGGAAACGGCGCTGTTGGAAAGTATCGAAGGCAAGCGCGGCCTGCCCCGCAACCGCCCGCCCTACCCCGCCCATGTCGGCCTGTTCGGCCGGCCGACGCTGATTAATAATGTGGAGACCCTCTACTGGCTGCCGGAAATTCTCGACAAGGGCGCCGAGTGGTATCAGGGCCAGGGCCGGCCGCATTTTTATTCCGTCTCCGGCCGCGTCAAAAATCCCGGTGTCAAGCTGGCACCGTCCGGCGTCACCCTGGAGACGCTGGTCGACAAGCATTGCGGCGGCATGGCCGACGGCCACGCCTTGAAAGGCTACCTGCCCGGCGGCGCCTCGGGCGGCATCCTGCCCGCGTCAATGTCAAACGTCCCGCTGGATTTCGGAACGCTTGAAAAATACGGCTGCTTCATCGGCTCGGCGGCCATCGTGGTGCTGTCGGACAAGGACGACATCAAGTCCGTGGTCAAAAACCTGATCGCCTTCTTCGCCGAGGAAAGCTGCGGCCAGTGCACCCCGTGCCGGGCCGGCTGCGAAAAACTGGAACACCTTCTTTCCAATTCCCGACTGGACCAACCGTTGTTCGAGGATCTGGCCGCCGCCATGCGCGACGCCTCCATCTGCGGCCTGGGCCAGGCGGCGCCCAACCCGGTGGCCTGCGCCTTTAAATATTTCGGGGACGAGATGACATGAGCGACACCGTCACCTTCATCCTGGACGGCAAGAAAGCCGAAGCTGCCCCCGGGGAAAGCATCTTCCAGGTCGCCAAACGCATGGGTACGGAACTGCCGCACATGTGTTCCGGCGTCAACGAGCATTACCGCGCCGACGGCAACTGCCGCCTGTGCGTGGTGGAAATCGAAGGCGAACGAACCCTGACCGCCAGCTGCCTGCGCCTGCCGGCGCCGGGCATGAAGGTATCCACCGCGTCGGATCGCGCGAAACGCGCCCGCGCCACGGTGATGGAACTGCTGATCGCCGACCACCCGGCGCGGGAAGATTCCCACGACCCGGACTCGCGGTTCTGGCATCTGGCCGATCGCATGGGCGTCACCACCAGCCGCTTCCCCGCCCGCGCCCAACCCACGCCCGACGCCAGCCACCCGGCCATCGCCGTCAATCTCGATGCCTGTATCCAGTGCACCAACTGCGTGCGCGCCTGCCGCGAGGTGCAGGTCAACGACGTCATCGGCATGGCCTTTCGCGGCGCAAAATCCACGATCACCTTCGATGCCGGCGACGATCTGGGGCTGAGCACCTGCGTCGCCTGCGGTGAATGCGTACAGGCCTGTCCCACCGGGGCGCTGATGCCGGCCTCGTTGCTGGATGCCGCGGGGCAGCGCGCGGAAAAACCCGACTGCACGGTGGACTCGCTCTGTCCCTATTGCGGCGTCGGCTGTCAGGTCACCTATCATGTGAAGGGCAACCGCATTCAATACGTGGAAGGCCGCGACGGCCCCGGCAACCTGAGCCGCATGTGCGTCAAGGGCCGCTTCGGCCTGGATTACGTTCACCATCCCCACCGCCTGACCGTGCCCCTGATCCGAAAAGCGGGCGTTGCCAAGGACGCCCACGACACGGTGGACCCGGCCGATCCTTCCAGCCATTTCCGCGAGGCCACCTGGGACGAAGCCCTGGACGCCGCCGCCGCCGGATTGAAACGCATCCGCGACGATGTCGGAAAACGGGCGCTGGCCGGGTTCGGGTCGGCCAAGGGATCCAACGAGGAAGCCTACCTGGTGCAGAAACTGGTGCGTACCGGCTTCGGCTGCAACAACGTGGACCACTGCACCCGGCTGTGCCATGCCTCTTCCGTCGCCGCATTAATGGAAGGCATCGGGTCGGGCGCCGTCACCGCGCCGTTTACCGCGGCGTTGGAAGCGGACGCCATCATCGTCATCGGCGCGCGCCCGGCGCAGAACCATCCCGTCGCCGCCACCTTCATCAAGAACGCGAAACAAAACGGCGCGGCGCTGATCGTCATCGACCCCCGGGGCCAGGGCCTCAGCCGCCACGCCGATTACATGTTGCAGTTCACCGCCGGCACCGACGTGGCGTTGCTCAACGCCATGCTCAACGTGATCATCGAGGAAGGCTTGACCGACGAGAATTACATTCTGGAATTCACCGAGGGTTACGCGGAACTGAAGGAACACATCAAAGCCTTCCCGCCGGAAAAAATGGCCGCCATCTGCGGCATCGACGCCGAGACGATCCGCGCCGCCGCCCGCACCTTCGCCACCGCCGAGCGGGGCATCATTTATTGGGGCATGGGCATCGCCCAGCATGTGCACGGCACCGACAACGCCCGCTGCCTGATCGCGCTCGCGCTGATCACCGGCAACGTGGGGCGTCCGGGTACGGGCTTACATCCCCTGCGCGGCCAGAACAACGTGCAGGGCGCGTCGGATGTGGGGCTGATCCCCATGGTCTATCCCGATTACAAATCCGTCTCCGATAATGCCGCGCGCAAGGCTTACGAAGACTATTGGGGCGCGGAACTCGACCCGGAACCGGGCCTGACGGTGGTGGAAATCATGCAGGCTATTCTCAAGGGCGACATCAACGGCATGTACATCATGGGCGAAAACCCGGCCATGTCGGATCCCGACCTGGGCCACGCGCGCC
>JAOUPW010000020.1 GCA_029879665.1 Rhodospirillales bacterium
CGGAATGATGCGCACCATGGCGGAATAGGTGTGGCGGTTGATGCCGGCCATATCGAGGGCCGGGTAGGCGTCGTTTTCGCAGGCCAGGATCAGCACCCGGGGTTTTTCGTCAAACTCGTCGGGAATTTCGACGGCGCTGGACATGGAATTGATCATCTCGACGGAGTAATTATCGAACTTAATGGTGCGCACCGGGCATGCGCCCATGCAGGTGCCGCAACGGCGGCAACGGGAATGATTGAGGACGGGGAAGTCGTCGGCCCTTTCGTCGATGGCCCCGAAGGGACATTCAACCGTGCATCGGCGGCATTTGGTGCAGATGTCGAGTCCGAACTTGGGAAAGCTGAGGTCGCCGGTGCGAGGATGCAGAGCGCGGCCCTGGCTGACGTTGCGGATGGCCTGGATCGCCTTCATTACCGCGCCGGCGGCGTCCTCGCCGGCCTCGCTCATGTCCATGGGGCGGCGCACGGGACCGCAAGTGTAGATACCGGTGCGACGGGTTTCGTAGGGGAAGCAGATGTAATGGCTGTCGGCGAAGCCGTCGGCGAGGATTGGAATATGCGGTCCCTGGCGATATTGCAGGTTAAGAATGGGGGCGCCGTCGGGAATCGTGCTCGCTGCCGCGATGTTTTCGGGAGTATCGGCTTCAGAGCCGTCGGCGTAGCCAGCAACCGGGATCGGCGACAGCGGATTGATATCGCTCTTGATATGGACGGCCTGTTCATCATTGATCTCGATGCTCGGTGCTTCCACGTTAGTGGAATTGGGCACCATGCCGGTGGCCAACACCACCATGTCGAGCCCGGCAAGCGGAATGTCATCGCCGATCAGTTCGTCGTGGTAAGTGACGGTAAGGTTGCCGTCGACACCGGATACCTTGCCCTTGACGAAGATGACGCCGGCTTCCTGGGCGCGGCGGTAGAATTCTTCCGCCGTTCCCGGCGTGCGCAGTTCGTCGAAGATGATGTAGGCCATGACCTCGGGGTCGGCTTCGACCAGTTGCAGAGCATGCTTGATTGAGACACCGCAACAGACGGACGAACAATAGGGCAGGTGGTCGGGATCGCGCGATCCGGCGCATTGCACGAAGGCCACCGTCTTGGGCGCCGCGCCGTCGGACTTGCGCTTGACGGCGCCGGCGCCGAGCATCTCTTCCAACTCGACGTTGGTGACGACATCGGGGGAAGCGCCATAGCCCAGGTGCCCCAGTTTGCTGGGATCATAGGGCCGCCAACCGGTGGCGACAACGATGGCGCCGACGGACTCGGCGCTGGCGTTGCCGCCGTGAGTCAGTTCGACTTCGAACATGCCGGGGCTGCCCTCAGTCTTGGTGACGGTGGTATCGGTCATCACGGTGATGTTGCCGTCGGCTTCAACGGTGCCGATCAAGGCCGGTACCGGATTGTCGGCAGGCTCGCGATAGGGCGAATGATGAGGCATGACCTTGGACCACTTGCGCGACATGCCGCCCAATTGGTCCGAACGCTCGACGAGGATGGCTTTATATCCTGCCTTGCTTGCTTCCCGCGCCGCCGTCATTCCGACATAGCCGCCACCGACCACCAGTACGGTCTCGGAAAATGCGCCTTCGGTGAGGGCTTCGGGCAGGGACGAATGGTTGGCCTGGGAAACGCTTATGCGGATCTGGTCATCTGCCAGCATTTGGGTGTCTTCATCGCCGGCCGGATGTGACCACACCACATGTTCGCGCAGATTAGCGCGGATGACGTTGGCGCCGTCAAAACTGAATTTGTCGCTCATTACGCGGGGCGAGCAGGCGGCAATGACCGGAGTGTTGACTTCGCCTGATTTGACGTCGGCTTCGATCAGGGCGACGCCTTCGTCGGAACAAAGGCAGTCGTGATTCTTGCACAACGGCACCTTGAATTCGGATGTCGCCACGGTTGCAAGGTTGTCTACATCAATAGCATCACCGATGCCGCATCCGGAACAGGTGTAAACGCCGATTTTGGTTTCGTTTGACATGTTTTTTTAATCCTCCCGGTTCGGCGTCGTTTTCATCGCGAGCCGCTGACGGCCTGAATGGCCCTGAGGGCGGCGGCGGTCGCCGATTGCACGGACATGGAAACATCCAACGGGCCGGAGGCGACGCCGGCTGAAATCATGCCGTCGTCCGCTTCCAGGTTGGGGACGATGAACCCGTACTCGTCCTGGGTCAGCGTGACGTCAGGAGCATAACCGGCGGCTGTGGACGGCTGCATGCCGGTGGCCAGGACCACCAGGTCATAACTGTTTTCGTAGACCTCGCGGCTGACCGTGTCTTCGCCTTTGATCATCGGGTTGCCGTCGTCATCGGCGACGATGGCCCCGGGCTTGGACTTGATGAAATTGACCTGGGGGTCGGCTTTGACCTTTTGGTAGAAACTGTCCAATTTGTCGTGGGCGCGGATATCGATGTAATAGATGTCCACTTGCGCGTCGGCGTATTGTTCACGCAGATAGGCCGCGTGCTTGAGGCTTCCTAAGCAGCAGATGCGCGAGCAGTAGGGAAGGTGGTTGGTATCGCGCGAGCCCGCACACTGAATCAGCGCCACCTTTTTGGCCGGCTCGCCGTTGGACGGGCGCAGGATCCGGCCCTGGGTCGGTCCGTTGTGGGAGGCGAGTCGTTCCATTTCCACGTTGTTGATGACATCGGGGATGGACGCGTAGCTGTAGGATTCCAGTTTGTTGGCATCATAAGGCTGCCATCCGGTAGCCCAGATGATGGCGCCTGCATTGATCTCGAAGGTCGTTTCGGTTTCGTCGAGATCGACGGCGTCGTATTTGCAGGCGGCCTTGATCTTGTCCGCTTCCGGGGTGCCGATCACGGAAGGGTCGATCACGTAACGCATGGGAAAAGCGATCTCGTGGGGCAGATAGGCAGTTTTGACCTTATCCATGCCGTAGTTGAAAGCATTGGGCACTTCCGTTTCCGCCGCCACCGCGCAGTCGCCGCAGGCGGTGCAGTTGGCTTTGACATAACGGGGGGTGGTTTTGACGGTGACGGTGAAGTTGCCTTTTTCGCCAGAAACTTTGTCCACCGTGGCCATGGTGAAGACCCTCAGGTTGCGGGCCTTTTTGATGCGCTGGAAGTTAATTTCCAGGCCGCAGGTGGGATGACAGAGCTTTGGGAAGTAGCGGTTGAAGCGCGCCACCCGGCCACCCAGCGCTGGTGAACTTTCCAGCAGGATGACATCCATACCGGCTTCCGCCGATTCAATGGCAGCACTGATCCCGGCGATGCCGCCGCCTACCACGAGGATGGTCTGGCTACTGGGGCCTCCGTTGGACATGATACCTCACCAAGCAAAATGATATTATCCGGGCTTTTCCGAGCCCGCCTGTTACGCTTTGTCTTAACATCAAACATTATATTAGCAAAATAAAATTTTCGCATAATCTTCGTCTGATCAACTGATGATTTCCACCATTGGTGACATGGCGGGGCGCACAAATTTATGCTATAATTTTTCCGCTTGATGCTTCTGAGATCGGGAAAAGCCGACTGGACGCCCTCTGATATTCATCGAGGGTTCATCCAGAGGGCGCCGAAAGCCGGGTTTTCACTCACAATAGCCGTTCTTCGGGAAGGTTGGAGCCGCCGTGCGGGTGCGCGGGGGCGGGTTTTCCGTTTTTTTCCGTTTCCGGGCTCTAATTATTTCGAAAGCGGCCTACAAATGGAGGGAAGCTATGCTTGTAAAGGATGTGATGACGCCCCATGCGGAATGGGTTAATCCGGAAGCGACGTTGGTGGAGTTGGCGAAGACCATGCGGGATGAAAATATCGGTTGCCTGCCGATCGGAGAGAATGACCGGCTGATCGGAATGGTCACGGATCGTGATATTGCCATCCGCGGCATTGCCGAAGGCGGCGATCCCAAGACGATCACGGCCCGTGACGTCATGACCAAGAATATCAAATGGTGTTACGAAAATGATGATATCGATGATGCGGCGCATCTGATGGAGGACAATAAAATCCGACGCCTGCCGGTTCTCAACAAGGACAAACGGCTGGTCGGATTGCTGGCCCTCGGCGATCTGTCCCAGAAAGTCTCCCACGAACTGTCCGGTGAAGTGGTGGAAAAGGTATCCGTGGTTCACCATTGAATTTACCACGGTTTCTCAACTGTACGGTAGCGAACGGCGGCGGCGGGTCTCCCGCCGTCGTTGTTTTGGAAATCGAGAGATTTATTTCTTCTCGTCCGCAAAAAGGACTCGGATTCCTTCCACCAGGTCCCGGGTCATGGCTTGCAGAATTGCTTCACCTTTTTCCTTGGTTGCCAGGGTCGGGTCGCCGCAGACGCCGGTCTTGCTGTAACCGAGCCCTGCTTCCGGTTCGTTCCTGAAGGTGGCCGGTTGCTGAAAAGCGGTCCGGAGAGCGGTCAGTTCGTTGCCGTAATCCACTTCGGCCCGGTCCATCCGGACCAAGTCAGGGGCGACGGCCAGCATCAGGGAAGTTTCCCGTTCGTCCGCGTGGCCGCCGGTTTTCTGTTCCAGCAGGTCATCCGAATCCCGTCCCAGGGTGCGCATGTGGGCCATGGCAATCAACACCCCGGTTTCCTCGAAAATGGTTCGGGCTGAAATCGCCAGGGGGGCTTCGGTGGAGACGCCGGTATTGATGACGGCGATCTTTTCAACGCCGTGGTCGATCAGGTTTCCCACCAGATCCTCGAAAAGGGCGATAAAGGTATCGGCTTCCAGATTCTGGCTGCCGGGGTACTCGGTGAAAGCAGGATAATAGCCGAAACCGATTACCGGCGCGATCAGGACCGGCAGTTCAAGGGCTACCTTTTCCGCCAGGGCCCGGGCCAGAACGGAATCGGTCTTGAACGGAAGATGAGGTCCATGTTCTTTGGCGAATGCGCCGATGGGAATGATAACGACCGCATCGGACTCGAACCACTCCCTGACGTCCGGCCAACTCAAGTCTTCAAGCCACGCACCCTTCATTCTGAATTCTCCAAATTCCCGAGTTTCACGGACGCCATACATTATCATCAAGGGAAGAGAAGCCGACCGGATCGGCTTTTATTAGAATTTTGTAATTTAAAGATGGCCTCCGCGCCCGGGAATTTGCTACAACCGTTTCGTTCGAAGGGCCCGGGGGAGAAGGGCGGCATCTTCTGACCAAGAAAAACACATTATAACAATAAATTAAAATATTTTCTCAATCTTTTATACGAAGGGGAAGGTTCATGTCCAAGCTAGTTGCACCCCATGGCGGTGGTGAGTTGAAACCCTTGCTGATCCCGACAGTGGAGCGCGCTGCGGAATTGAAACGCGCCCAAGGGCTTAAAAAAGTTCCCATGACCAGCCGCGAGACCTCCGATGTTCTGATGTTCGCCATGGGCGCCTATACCCCGCTCGATGGTTTCATGAACGAGGCCGACTGGAAAGGGGTCTGCACCGATATGAAACTGGCGTCGGGCCTGTTCTGGCCGATCCCGATTACGGTATCCGCCGATCTGGACCTGGCCGACAGTATCGGCGACGGCGAGGAAGTGGCTCTGCTCGATGAAGAATCCGGCGAGATCCTGGCGGTGATGACGGTCACCGGAAAATATTCCATTAACCGTGAATTCGAATGTCAGCATGTCTACACCACCACGGATACCAATCATCCCGGCGTTCAGAAAGTGATGGAGCAACGCGCCGTCAACCTTTCCGGCCCGGTTGCCGTTCTGTCGGAAGGGGAGTTTCCCGAAAAATACGGCGATCTTTACATGCGTCCTGCGAAAAGCCGCGCCGTATTCGCGGAAAAAGGCTGGTCGCGGGTTGCCGCGTTTCAGACCCGCAACCCCATGCACCGCAGCCACGAACATCTAGCCAAGATCGCGGTTGAAGTCACCGATGGCGTTTTCATCCATCAGGTTCTGGGCAAGCTCAAACCCGGGGATATTCCAGCCGAGGTCCGTACCCAGGCGATTCAGGCGATGATCGACAATTATTTCGTCGAAGGAACTGTGATCCAGGCCGGATATCCGATCGAGATGCGCTACGCCGGCCCTCGTGAAGCCCTGATCCACGCCCTGATCCGTCAGAATTACGGCTGTTCACACCTAATCGTCGGCCGTGACCACGCCGGCGTCGGCGATTATTACGGCCCTTTCGACGCGCAGCATATTTTCGACAAGCTGTGGGACGGGGCTTTGGATACGGTTCCCCTCAAGATCGACATCACGTTTTATTGCAAAAAATGCTACGGCATGGCGACGGCCAAGACCTGCCCCCACGGCAAGGAAGACCAAGTCAACATTTCCGGTACCATGCAGCGTGAGATGCTAACTAAGGGAGAGGCCATTCCGCCTGAATTCTCCCGCCCCGAGGTGGTGAAAATTCTTCAGGACTATTACGCCTCCTTGAAATAGGGCAGGGAACACGTCATTTCTGGAGGGGAGGGACCGGACAGGTTCCTCCCCTTTATTTTTAGTGTGTTTGAGAGAGTGCCCTGAGAGAGAGTGCCATGACGGGAAAACCCCGCCGGTTTTATGTTGTTACCCCGGACAATTCTGCCGCTGCCGGATTTGAAAACACGGAAGGCGCCGAAGCGGCGGCGGTGGCTTACGGCGATGGTGCGCATGTCGTCGACACTGAGGCCATGCCCTATCAACCGTCGGTTCGTGTGGTTGAGGGCGGCGAGATTGCTTACGTCGGGTTTGGCATGTTCGATTCCCGCAAAGGGGCCGGCGGCGGATTGATCGAAGCGGCGAAGAAAGGGTTTCCGCCCTTAGTGAGGGCATATCTGGCCAAGGGAGCGGACCCAAACTCCACCGACCCGCACGGCGGAACGGCGCTCCATTGGGCAGTGGCCGCCGGAAACGAAGAAGCCGTGCGCATGATTTTGGCCGAAGGCGCTGATCCCAACCTGCCGGACGGCAAGGGGGCTCCCCCTCTAAAACTGGCGGAGGAACGCAACAAGCCGAAGATCATTAAATTGTTGAAGGACGCGGGTGCGCATTCCTGAGGCGCGTTTACAGTTCGGTATACTTTCGGGCGTTTCCGTGTGATTTTTCAGCCGGATATTTTGCCGCGTTGATAGCTATTTTATCCCTTGCCGCTTTGTCGAGATCAATCCCCGCTTTTTCGGATATCATCAGCAGGTAAAGCATCACGTCGGCTGCTTCCTCGGTTAGGTTCTTGTGGAATGTGGGATCGTCAAGCAGGGCTTCCAGTTCTTCATCGGTTTTCCACTGGCTAAGTTCCAGGAGTTCCGCCGCCTCCAGGTTGAGCGAGATCAAAAGATTTTTGAGGGTATGAAACTGGGTCCAATCCCGTTCATCCCGGAATTCATTCAGGCGTTGGGTCAGGTCTTGGAGGGAGGAGGTCATTGCTCGTCTTCAAAAATTCAGGAATTCGCATTAGGCCCGAGGCTAAGTTAAAACTCAACGCCATTGATTTTTCGTGTCTCGGATTGTGGATAAACCACTAAGCCTATGTGATTTGTACAATTTTCTTTCCTTATCGTCTTTTGACAACTTTTCGAGGTTAAGAAATTTGACTAATTTTACGATTTTTTGGGGTTTGACACGTTGCAGGACCCCGTATATTAAATAACCATAATATTAGGATATTCAGGGATAGTACTCAGCCGAAGAGCGCCGTTCTAAGCGTTTTTTTTCAGTTTTTTCTGGATTCGGTTGGCCGCTTTTCCAATGTGTCCGTGCTTATACAGCTTGGCTCAACCAGGAGAAAACGCTCCATGCCGACTTTTGTTCACACCGAAAAATGTGATGGCTGCAAGGGTGGTGAAGTCACCGCCTGCATGTACATCTGCCCCAATGACCTGATGAAACTCGATACTGAGCGGATGAAGGCCTTCAACCAGGAACCTGAGCAGTGCTGGGAATGTCAGTGTTGCGTCAAGGCATGTCCGCAACAGGCGATCGAAGTTCGCGCCTACGCCGATGTGGTGCCCATGGGCGGCGCGGTTATTCCGCTCCGTACCGATAACGCGATCATGTGGACGATCAAGTTCCGTGATGGCGAGGTTAAACGCTTCAAGTTCCCCGTGCGCACGACGCCGGTTGGAAGCATTGACCCCTATGGCAACAAGCCCGAACCCGGTGACATCAAGTCCAATCTTTTGTTCACCGAGACCGGCAAAACGTTGTCGACCATCTAAGTATTTTGTTTGTTTAAGGGCCGACCCTCGGCCTTTAAATTTAGTTTTATAGGCGACAGACCCGTCCCGTGTGACGGGGGATCGCCAGAGTGGGAGGATATTCCATGAGTGAGGGGACTTTCGGTAATCCGGAAATCATTGAGATTGAAACTGATATTTTGCTCGTTGGCGGCGGTATGGCCGCCTGCGGCGCGGCTTATGAATCCAGGCGTTGGGCCGGCGACAATTTGAAAATCACACTAGTCGACAAGGCCGCGATGGATCGCTCCGGCGCCGTCGCCATGGGCCTATCCGCCATTAACACCTATCTCGGCGATAACAGCCCGGATGATTATTGCCGGATGGTGTCCGCCGACCTAATGGGTATTACCCGTGACGATCTGGTTTATGACGTCGGCCGCCATGTGGACGGCACTGTTCATCTGTTCGAAGAATGGGGTCTGCCCATTTGGAAAAGCAAGGAAACAGAAGGCGTTCCCTTGAAAGACGGCGGCAAGCCCGTCCGTTCCGGTAAATGGCAGATCATGATTAACGGCGAAAGTTACAAGCCCATTGTTGCCGAGGCCGCGAAGAAGGCTTTGGGCATCGAAAACATCATGGAGCGTGTCTTCATCGTTAAGTTGCTGCTCGACGAAAACGAAGACAACCGTATCGCTGGCGCCGTCGGCCTCAGCGTGCGTGAGCACAAACTCTATGTTTTCAAGGCCAACGCTGTTCTCAATGTCGCGGGCGGCGCCGTGAACGTATTCCGTCCCCGCTCAATCGGCGAGGGCATGGGCCGCACCTGGTATCCGGTGTGGAATGCCGGTTCCACCTACGCCATGGCGGCGGAAGTGGGCGCCGAACTGACGATGATGGAAAACCGCTTCGTGCCCTGCCGGTTTAAAGACGGTTACGGCCCGGTCGGTGCCTGGTTCCTGCTGTTCAAGTCGAAAGCCACCAACGGCTTCGGTGAGGACTACACGGTCAAGAACGCCGACATGCTCAAGGATTTTGCGCCCTATGACACGGCTGCGGTGATCCCCACCTGCTTGCGTAACCACGCCATGCTCAAGGAAATGAAGGAAGGCCGTGGCCCGATCCTTATGGATACGCCGACGGCGATGGCCAAGCTGGCCGAAACCATGACCCCGAAAGAGGTCAAGCATCTTGAAGCGGAAGCCTGGGAAGATTTCCTCGACATGTGCATCGGTCAGGCCGGTCACTGGGCGGGCATGAACATCCGTCCGGAAGAAACCGCATCCGAATTGATGCCGACCGAGCCTTATCTGCTGGGTTCGCACTCCGGTTGCTGCGGAATCTGGGTGTCCGGTCCTGATGACTTGAACTCGCCAGCGGAGTGGAAATGGGGTTACAACCGCATGACCACGGTTAAGGGGCTGTTCACCGCCGGTGACGGCGTGGGCGCTTCCGGCCATAAGTTCTCCTCCGGTTCGCACACCGAAGGCCGCATCGCGGGCAAGGAAATGGTCCGCTTCTGTCTGGATCATAAGGATTTTAAGCCGGTCCTGCATGCCGACATCGATGCCCTGGCGGAAGAAATCTACCTTCCGGTCCGCAACTACTTCGAGCATAAGGACAAGACCACGGCGGAGGACATCAATCCGTTCTACATTACGCCGAAAATGTTCCAGATGCGTCTGCAGAAGTACATGGACGAATATTGCGCAGGTGTTTCCACCTATTATCAAACTAACGAAAAGCTGCTCAAAATCGGCCTCCATCACCTGGAGATGCTGAAGGAAGACAGCAAGAACCTGCGCGCCAAGGATCTTCACGAACTGATGCGGGCGTGGGAAAACTACCACCGTCTCCGGACCGCGGAAGCTCACCTTCGTCACATCCTGTTCCGCGAAGAAACCCGTTATCCCGGTTTCTTCTACCGGGCCGACTACCCGGATTTGAACGAAGCCGAGTGGAAATGCTTCGTCAACTCGCGGATGGATCCGGAAACCGGTGAATGGACGTTGAAGAAGGTTCCGCACGTCGATCTGGTTGAAAAGAGCTATGCTGGTTCCGGCCACTAAGGTCTTTATCTGAGTTATAATGGGGGGTGCCGATTTTTACCGGCACCCCCCTTTGTTTTTTTCCGGGCGAATGTTAGCAGCGTGAGGTCAGTTTCATGAATGACACAACCGGCCCCGACAACAGCGGCAAGGAAGAACTGGAAATATTTGATGCCGTCCGCGATTTGGGCAGCGCGGATAACCCCGTTCAACCCACCCGCCTGAATTCAGAAGACAGTTTCTGTTTTTCCTGCCACAAGGGGATTTCCTGCTGGAACAAGTGCTGCACCGGTGCCGACATCACGTTGACGCCGAACGATATTCTGCGGCTGTGCAAACATTTAGATATGAGTCCAACCGATTTTCTCCGGGAATATACGGTGCCGGCGTTCTGGGAACAAGCGGGCCTACCCATTGCCAAGATCAAAATGTCCGGCGCAGATGGCAAGGGGCCGTGCCCGTTCGTCGCCGACGAAGGCTGCACGGTTTATGAAAATCGTCCCGTTACCTGCCGTTATTATCCGCTGGGCCTAGCCAGCGTGAAACCCAAGGGCGCTGACGTAAAAGAGGATTTCAATTTTTTAGTCAAGGAAGCCCATTGCAAGGGACACGAAGAATCCAAGGAATTGAGCGTTTCCGCTTTTAAATCCGAACAGGGGATAGAGGAATACGATCTGGTCAATCGGGGTTGGATCGACATCCTGATGAAGATGGCCTCCTGGAAGCACCTGGGTGGTCCCAACGGTAAAGACGTCTCGCCGCAAACCAAGCAGATGTTTTTTATGGTTTCAACGGATGTGGATACTTTGCGGAAATTTGTTCTCGAAACAAAGTTTCTCGAATCCTACGAGATTGATCCGGAAGCGGTCGAGATTATCAAGGCCGACGATCATGCGCTTCTGCAGTTGGGATTTGACTGGATGAAGAACGTTATGTTCAACGAACCAACGATCTCCCTGAAGGAAGAGGTTCTGCGTAGCGCCATGGCCAAGGCGCGTGAAGAACTCGGCGCGACCTAGGACGGATCGGGTTTATCTTCAGTCGGCTTCCGGCGGAC
>JAOUPW010000415.1 GCA_029879665.1 Rhodospirillales bacterium
ACTTCCTGGACCTGACCCGGGAAACCACCCCCAACCTGGAACTGGTCGGCGATACCCCCTGCTCGGCCCTGGGCTCAACCCGCGACAAGCCGGACCTGAAATATTGCCAGGATATCTTCAAGGCTTTGCAGGCCCATGAGATCGGAACTTTTTTTTATATCGGCGGCAACGATTCATCCGATACGCTGCGCATTCTGTCGGAAGAAGCGGCCAAGGTGAATTACAACCTGCGCTGCGTTCACATCCCCAAGACCATCGACAACGACCTGATGATCAACGATCACACGCCGGGCTTTCCCTCGGCGGCCAAGTTCGTATCCAACGCATTCTCCGGCATCAATCAGGACAATATGGCGCTCAAAGGCGTGTATGTCGGCGTCGTTATGGGGCGGCACGCCGGATTCCTGACGGCAGCTTCCGCAGGCGGACGCCGGTTTGCCGAAGACGGCCCGCATCTGATCTATCTGCCCGAGCGGGATTTCCTCATGGACTCCTTCCTTTCCGATGTGAAAGAAGTCTATGACCGGCTCGGTCGTTGCGTGATCGCCGTTTCCGAAGGGATTCACGATAAATCCGGCCAGCCTATCCTCACCAAGCTGGCGAAAGAAGTGGAAAAAGACGCCCACGGCAACGTGCAGTTGTCCGGCACCGGGGCGCTGGCCGACCTTCTCACCGGCGCCATCAAGGACAAGACCGGCATCGGCCGCGTGCGCGGCGATACTTTCGGTTACCTGCAACGCTCGTTCCTCGGCTGCGTCTCCGACATCGACCGCAAGGAAGCTCGTGAGGTCGGCGAAAAAGCGGCCCAGTTCGCCCACCATGCCGGACGTAACGGCACCGTCACCCTTCACCGTATCGGCAACTACGCCATCGAATATCAGTTGAGCGCGCTGGAAGACGTCGCCGGCAAAACCAAGGTCATGGCTGATGAGTTCATTGCGCCGGCGGGGAATGGCGTCACCGGGCAGTTCATGCGTTACCTGAGGCCGTTGCTGGGCTCGAACATGCCGTCTGTGGCCCGGCTCGACCCGGCCAACAGGGTGGAAAAAATCCTAAAAAAATAACCTGCGCTACCACACCGGCGCAGCGTCTTCGATCAATAGCTGCGCGCTGGTTCGCCCTTGCCAGTGGTTGAGGCGCAATCTGCCGGCGAAATGAAAGGGGGCGCCGTCGTGGCGGACCAGGGCCTGGCCCAGGTCACTTTCCATGACCCGAAAAGCAATGGCGTTAAGACGCGAACCATCCTCGCTGCTAAGCGTGCATCGCAAGTGGGCCTGATCCCTTCCCACCGGTTCGGCGTACGCCAGACGGGCCGCCGCGATGGCAAACCGGGGCTCCGGATTGCCGACCCCGAACGGCCCCACCTGTTCCAGAGTTTGCGCCAGATGGGTGGTCGCACCGGCAACTTTGAGGGCACCGTCGAGGGCCAGGTTTGGCATCGAAGGGTTCGGCATGGCCGCGATCATACGTTCGATGAGAAAATTCCGGAATTGCGGCAGCCGGTCCCGGGCGACGGTAAACCCGGCGGCCATGGCATGGCCCCCGCCCTTGTCCAGATGGCCGGCCTGACGGGCGGCGATTACCGCCGAGCCGAGATCGAATCCGCTGATCGAGCGCCCCGACCCGGTTCCCGTCTCGCCGTTAAGCGAGACCACACAAGACGGACGGTTGAATTTTTCCTTGAGACGGCTGGCGACGATGCCGATGACACCCGGGTGCCAGCCTTCTCCGGCGGCAAAAACAACAGGCGCGCCTGTTTCTCCGGCGGTTTCCACCTGCTCCTCCGCCTGAAGCAAAACCGTTGCCTCGATCGCCTGGCGTTCAAGATTGAAGGCATGAAGCTGCTCGGCGATTCGCTTGGCCTCGATCCCGTCATCGGTGCTCAGCAACCGCGCTCCCAGGCCCGATTCGCCGACCCGGCCGCCGGCATTGATGCGGGGGCCGAGGATGTAGCCGGCATGATAAGCGCCCGGCACCTCATCCACCCCAGCGACATCGGCCAGCGCCGCCAGTCCCGGATTGGTGCGGAAGGCCATCACCTTCAACCCTTGCATAACCAGGGCGCGATTGATGCCGATCAGCGGCACCACGTCACACACGGTGCCCAACGCAACCAGGTCAAGCCAGCGCATCAGGTCCGGCTCGGGACGGCCGTCCTTGTACCAACCGGCCTTACGCAAGGCCCTGTTGACGGCGACCACCAGCAGGAAGGTAACGCCGACGGCAGCCAACTGAGTATGAGGGCTGTCTTCATCCAACCGATTGGGATTGATAATGGCATTGGCGGTGGGGAGTTTGGGTTCGGCCTTGTGATGATCAACCACAATGACATCAAGGCCGCAGTCAGACGCCGCCTTCAGGGGCACGAAAGAGGTAGTGCCGCAATCCACCGTCACCACCACCGACGCTCCCTGATCGCGAAGCGCGATGAGCGCCGCCTCGTTGGGACCGTACCCTTCTTTCATCCGGTCCGGAATATAGATCTGAACTTTGGCACCAACGGCGGTAAAAAATCGAAACAGCAGCGCCGACGACGTGGCACCGTCCACATCGTAGTCGCCGAAAATGGCGATTTTTTCGCCCTGCATGACGGCGCTGGCCAAACGTTCCGCCCCTTCTTCCATATCGAGAAGATGGGACGGGTCCGGAAGGGTGGATTTTAGAGATGGATTGAGAAAATGAGCGGCTTCGTCGAGGCCGACTCCGCGGGCGCTCAGAACCCGACCGATAATTTCAGGAACACCTATCTTTTGCGCCAACGCAAGCGCCGCCCGTTCATCGCTCTCTTTAACCACCCATCGCTTTCCGCTCAGCGAGCTTTCGACCCCAAGAAAACACTTCGCCTGGGCTTCCGTATTCTGCATTCAGGATTCATTCCGGTAGAGATCGAAATTATGGTAGGCCTCTACAAACCGGACGGTGCTGGTCTTGGAACGCATGACGATGGAATGGGTAAGATCAACACCATGTTTCCGGTCCACGCCTTTGAGTATGGCGCCGCTGGTGATGCCGGTCGCGGCAAACGTGACCATGCCCGAGGCCATGTCGTTAAGCGCGTATTTACGGTCCAGGTCCACGAT
>JAOUPW010000021.1 GCA_029879665.1 Rhodospirillales bacterium
CCGGCCCGTCTTCGGTGATGGCGGCGCTTTCCCTCGCCGGCCTGCCCACGGACCGGTTTATGTTCGCCGGTTTCCTGCCGTCAAAAACCGTAGGACGCAAAAAGGAACTGCGGGCACTGGCGCAGGTTCCCGCAACCCTGGTTTTTTTGGAATCGGCCAAACGACTCCCTAAATCCCTGGCCGACCTGGCGGAGGTTCTGGGGCCGCGCCAAGCCGCCGTCGCCCGCGAACTGACCAAAAAATTCGAAGAAGTCCGACGCGGCCCCCTGGATGTCCTCGCCGCCCACTATGCCGAAGCCGGCTCGCCCCGGGGCGAGGTCACCTTGGTGGTGGCGCCGCCCGCCGTCGCGGCCCAGGCCGATGACCGGGAAGTGGACCGGCAGCTTGCGGTGGCGATGCAAACGTCTTCCCTCCGCGACGCGGCGTCCCAGGTCGCGGCCGCCACCGGCCATGCCCGGCGCGATGTCTATGCCCGCGCCCTTCATCTCGCCCAGACCGACAAGGCCTGATCATGGCCGCCGGCGCGACGCATAAACGGCGAGCCCGGAGGTACGGACGGTACGCCGAAACCCTCTCCGCCTGGCTTCTCCGGGCCAAGGGTTACCGTATTCTTGAGCGCGGCTTCCGGGTTCCCCAGGGGGAAATCGACATCATCGCCCGGCGCGGCCGAATTGTTGCGATCGTCGAGGTCAAGGCCCGCGCGACCCGGGAACAGGCTGCCTACGCCCTTAAGCCCCGCCAACAGCGGCGCATCCGGCGTGCCGCCGAAGCCTTTCTTGCCGCCCGCCCGGGTTTGTGCGGACTGGATATCCGCTTCGATGTCATCCTGATCAGTCCCTGGCGCCCGCCCCGGCATCTTTGCGACGCCTGGCGGGTGTAATGCTGCTCTCTCATATATAATGTTGCGTGGGTTCACGGGCTGGATGGGTTCCCTTGCTCCGGCCCAATCAATCTTGATCCGCGCCGGGGATTGCACTTCCAGCCGCGGCCCGGGAGTCATAGAATGACCTTAATTTTCTGTGTTTAAAACCCATATGCTTAAGACGATGAAGGATACCGCCGCCCCATGATCGACGCTTCGCTCCCCCGCCTTCTGCGTCCGGTTCTTGCGACTTCCCTTGCCGTCCTGGTGTCGGCCATGTTGAGCGCCTGCTCGGTAACCGGCGTCGCCATCGGCGCCGGGGCCGGCGTTGGGGTTGCCGCCTATGAGGAACGCGGGCTCGCGGGCGCCGCCAAGGACCTTAAAATCACCGCCGGCGTGCTGGAAAAATGGATCATGTTCGACCACACGCTCAGCACCAAGGTTGGGGTCGAGGTCTACGAGGGCCGCGCCCTGCTCACCGGCGCCGTCGTCGATCCCAAGACCCGGGCCGATGCGGTCCGGCTGGCCTGGGAAGTGCCCGGGGTTCGGGACGTTCTCAATGAAATTCAGGTTTCGGACACGGGGGCCATTGATTTCGCCCGGGATTCCTGGATCACCGCACAGATCAAGTCCAAGATCACCTTCGACAGTGCCATTTCCGCTATTAATTACGAAGTCGAAACGGTTAACGCCACTGTCTATCTGATCGGAATCGCCAAGAACCAGTCGGAACTTGACCGGGTGATTGGCCATGCCCGATCGATCTCCTATGTTAAACAGGTCATCAGTCACGTGCGTGTAAAGGAATCGTCTTGAAACCGGACGGCAAAATCACGGAAGACCTGCGAAGCCTCGGTGCCCTGGATGGCCATGAAATTCCCTTGGCTGAAACGGCGCTGATTCTCGCGTCCCTCGACCGGCCCGGCGTCGCCCTCGCCCCCTATCGCCGTCATCTGGAACGCATGGTCAAGGAAGTCCGCGATTACATCGGCAAAGACCTGGAGGCCGGCGGACTTGATCTGCGCATCGAGGCGCTGCGCGAGGTGATCGCCAAGCGATACGGCTACGGCAACGACGAGTCCGATGACGGTCTCGACGGCAACCCGGACAACGGTAACCTGATGCGGGTGATCGACCGCCGCCAGGGTCTGCCGGTGATGCTGGGCCTTCTTTATCTTCATGTCGCCGGAGCCATGGGCTGGTTCGCGGCGGGCCTTAATTTTCCGGGCCGGTTTTTGGTTCGGCTCGATCATTTGGGCGAGCGCGCTGTGATCGATCCCCTGGACCGCTGCGCGGTTCTTAACGCCCAGGACATCCGCGCGCTGTACAAGGCCGTTGCCGGCAACCAGGCGGAATTGGAACCGTCCCATTACAGCGATCTTTCCAACCGCGATGTGCTGGTGCGGATTCAGAACAACGTCAAGGTTCAGCTGGTCCGCACGGACCAGCTTGCCGCGGCGCTGGACTGCATCGAAACCACTTTGATGTTCGCGCCGGCGGAAGCAACCCTGTGGCGTGAAGCGGGCTTGCTTCACGCACGCAACGATAATATTCCTGCGGCAGTCGCGGCATTGGAAGAATTTCTGCGCCAGAACGACGGCGATTCCGGAAATTACCGGACCTCGGTACTGTTGCAGGAACTGCGCGGCAGACTGGGATAATCATGGGCCTGAACGTCGCCATCCAGATGGATCCCATCGAGGCCGTCGACATCGACGCCGACAGCAGCTTCGTCCTTGCGCTGGAAGCGCAACGGCGCGGCCATAAACTTTTTCATTACCTGCCCCGCTGCCTGACCTTCCACAATGGGCGCGTGCTGGCTTTCGGCCATCCGCTTCAGGTGCGCCGGGAAAAGGGCAATCACTTCACCCTGGGCGCGGCGGAAACCGTGAACCTTGCCCATATGGACGTGGTGCTGATGCGCCAGGACCCGCCGTTCGACATGGCCTACATCACGGCGACCCATGTGCTTGAACACATTCATCCGAAAACGTTGGTCGTCAACGACCCGGCCAGCGTGCGCAACGCACCGGAAAAATTATTCGTCGCCCAGTTTCCCGGCTTGATGCCGCCGACGCTCATTTCATCCGACCGGGAGAAGGTGCTCGCCTTTCGCGAAGAACACGTCGACATTATCGTCAAGCCGCTGTACGGCAACGGCGGCGCCGGCGTTTTTCACATCAAGCCCGATGATGAAAACCTGAACGCGCTGCTGGAGCAGTTTACCGAGCTGTACCGCGAGCCGGTGATCATCCAGGCCTACCTGCCGGAAGTGCGCGCGGGCGACAAGCGCATCATCCTGATCGACGGCGAACCCGTCGGCGCCCTTAACCGGGTGCCGGCCAAGGGCGAGGCGCGCTCCAACATGCATGTCGGCGGCACGCCGCTGCAATCGACGTTGACCTTGCGGGAAAAAGAAATCTGCGCCGCCATCGGTCCGGAATTGAAAAAGCGCGGGCTGTTGTTCACCGGCATTGACGTCATCGGCGATTATCTGACCGAGATCAACGTCACCTCGCCCACCGGTCTGCAGGAAATCAACCGCTTCGACGGCGTCACCCTGGAAGCCGATATGTGGGACGCCATCGAGGGCAAACTGTAACCCGCCCCGCCGACGCAGGATTAAAAAGCATGATCAGAAGATTGTTTTTTTCCGCTGCGCTGCTTCTCAGCCTTGCCGCGCCGGCCCTGGCGGGATCATCGTCCACCCAGGAGGCGGTCAGCAAACAGTTTACCGACCACACGTTCGTGTACATCGACCCGGTAAGCAAACTGGAAACTTATATCTATCTCGGACGCTTCGGCACCTTCGACCGCTATGTTCCCTGCGAATTCCAGGACGGCCTGTGGTCGGTAACCGACGACGGCAAGGTGTGCATTATCGAGAACGACGAAACCATCCCGCCCGCCTGTTACACCCCCCGCACCCGGAACGGGGCCGTAACGTTTTTAAAGCCCGGCGGCGAGGTTGCCTTCATCAGCAAACTGCAAAAAGGATTCCGCCTGCCCTTCGGGTGAAAGGTCGACTAGGGCCGGCGCGTGCCGCGGGCGACAAATACGGATTGATCGTCCATGACGGTGGCCCATCATCTGTTCATTTTTTTCCCATTTTGCGGAACTAGACTCCCCGGCTCTGAAGAAAGGCAAAATTATTTGTTACTTAAAGAAATTTGTCTCTTGTCGCCCGTGAGACCATGGCGCTTCTAAGGGGTTTCCGGCGATACTTATCATCGATAAACGGCCTTCGTCTTCAGGGGGGACAAGAATATTTGAATCCCTACTTAATGCGGTAAACATAAGCATTGTTACGTTTTCATAACGTTTTTTCGCCTGTAAATTGCGCTTCAGAGTTATAAACTTACTGGCGTTCCCTTTATGTTCTGTTATACACTGGTGCCAACTTCGGCGCTTCAGGGGGGCACCCGCATTATGGTCGCGCGCGCGCAATCGATTGCTTTTCAGGGAATCACGGTCCTGGACGTGGACGTTCAGGTTCAGATGTCGTCCGGCCTGCCCGCATTCACCCTCGTCGGTCTCCCCGACAAGGCGGTGACGGAAGCCCGCGAACGGGTGCGGGCCGCGCTGGCCGCCATGGGGTTGGCGCTGCCGCCCAAGCGCATCACCGTCAACCTGGCCCCCGCCGACCTGATGAAGGAAGGCAGCCATTTCGATCTTCCCATTGCGCTCGGCCTGCTGGCGGCCATGGACGTTCTACCCGCCGATCTGCTCGCCGGATACGTCTCCCTGGGCGAGCTGGGCCTGGACGGCGGGCTGGCGCCTGTCGCCGGGGTGTTGCCCGCCGCCATCCATGCCGGCGGCCGGGGGCTGGGTCTGATCTGCCCGGAGCGCACCGGGCGCGAAGCCGCCTGGGCCGGGGAAACGGAAATTTTGGCGCCGGCCTCCCTGTTGCAGCTGATCAATCATTTCAAGGGCACCCAGGTGTTAAGCCCGCCGCAAGCCAAATTGGCGGAAAATTCCTTCGCCGCGCCCGACATGGCCGACATCAAGGGCCAGGAAACCGCCAAGCGGGCGGTGGAAATCGCGGCGGCCGGCGGCCACAACCTGTTGATGATCGGGCCGCCCGGCGCCGGCAAATCCATGCTGGCGCAACGGCTGCCCGGATTGCTACCGCCGCTTGACGGACGCGAGGCGCTGGAGGTCAGCATGATCCACAGCCTGGCCGGCAACCTGTCCGAAGACGGGCTGGTCAAGCTGCGGCCGTTCCGCGACCCGCACCATTCGGCTTCCACCGCGGCGCTGATCGGCGGCGGCCACCGCGCCAGGCCGGGGGAAATTTCATTGGCCCACCTGGGCGTGCTGTTCCTGGACGAGCTGCCCGAATTTCAGCGCGCCGCCCTGGAGGCGCTGCGCCAGCCTTTGGAATCGGGCCGGGCGGCGGTGGCGCGGGCCAATGCCCACGTGACGTATCCGGCAAGGGTGCAGCTGGTGGCGGCCATGAATCCCTGCCGTTGCGGCTATCTTGACGACCCCGCACAGGCCTGCACCAAGGCGCCCCGCTGCGCGCAGGATTACCAGGCGAAAATTTCCGGCCCGGTGTTCGATCGTATCGATCTTCATGTTGAGGTTCCCGCCGTCAACCCGGCGGACCTGGGCCTGCCTCCGCCGTCGGAAAACAGCGCCGCCATCGCCGCGCGGGTTTTTTCCGCCCGCGCAATTCAAAAAGATCGCTACGCAGGAATTGATTTCAACGGCCAGCCGGTGCGCACCAACGCCGAGGCCGACGGCGAGCTGCTTGATGCCGTCGCCGCCCCCGACGAGTCCGGCCGCGCGCTGCTGATGGACGCCGCCGATCGCATGCGCCTGTCCGCACGCGGCTATCACCGGGTGCTGCGCGTCGCCCGCACGCTGGCGGATCTCGACGGCGGCGGCGGGGTCGCGCGCATCCACATCGCGGAAGCATTATCCTACCGCCGAGCCGTGCCCGGTCGGCAACAGGCGGTGGCGGTTTAGGGATTTTCGGGTTCAGTCTGCCGGAATAAAATTATCTCGCGGGTGCCAGGCCTGAAATCCGGCTTTTTCGATGTTGTGGTAGGAATGCTGCGGGTCCCCTTCCGCCGCCTCGCCGGTTTCCGTGAACATATGTTTGCAGCCGAGGCGGATGGCCTCATTGATGCGCCGGCGAAGGATGGCGCTCTGGCTGCCCTGGCGGCGGTAGGCGGGCAGGGTCGCCGCCCAATCGAACCAGGCGCAGCCGCCGGATACGAACATCGCACCGACGCCCGCCGGATCGTCGCCGGCGAAGCTCATATAAACGTGCCAGCCGGGCCGCGCCGCCAGCGCCGCCAGCGCCGGCACCGCCAGATCCGTCAAACCGAACCCTTGGGCGGCGATGGCGCCGAAGTCGTGGCCAAAGTCAGGGCCGATTTTTTCGATGCGCAGGTAGGTGTTTTTTTCCGGCGGCGGGGTCAGGCCGCGCCGGAATTTCATCCAGCGCCGGTGCGGCCGCATCCCCGCCGCAGCCAGCCAGCCTGACAGGTCCTCCGGTTCGGCGCCGGGGTTGAGGTGCAGGAAAAAACGGCCGACGCCGGCATCCCCATAAATTTTGCGGATAGCAGCGATATCTTCCCGGGCCGCCGGCGCCTCGACGCCGAGGCCTATGGTGCGGTTGAGCAGGATCGAAGGATCGTGGGTGGCAACGGAAACAAAGGCGCCGCCGACGGTGTGCGTTTTCATCCCCAGCGCGATCTTGACCGCTTCCGGTGTGGCGGCATGAAAATCTCCAAGGGCTTCCCGTTCGCAGCGTTCGGCGGTGATTTCCAGTTCATCCAGCATGGCGGCCTCCTTCTGCCCAACGCCCCTGGCCGGCAGCCAGGGCCGATATCTGTAATAATCATTTTGGCTGCCGGGGTCGAGTTTGTTGTTCCCGGCATGCGCTATCCGTTTCGGTCTTTGTTTTTTTTACTTCTTTTTTTTGACCAGGGATTCCCGGTGCGCCATGTACAGGCCACTGCCGGCGATGACGGCGGCGCCGACCAGAACCCATTTCCCGGGGATGTCGCCCCAAAAAACAAAACCGATCAGCGCCGCCCAGATCAGGGCGCCGTATTTAAAGGGCGTGAGCACGGATATCGGCGCGATGACAAACGCCTTGGTCAAACAGATGTGTCCGGCGATGGTTAGCGCCGCCATGGCGGCGGCGGCGGCGACATGTTCATAGGCCATCGGTTTCCACACAAACGGCAGGACCAGGGTCGCGCTCACGGCCGTGCAGACGTTAAAGAAGAGGATCATGAGGAAAACCGATTCCGTCCGGCCCAGTAGACGCCCGGACAACATCAACAGCGCATAAGAGATGCTCGCCCCGACCATGAGCAATGCCGCCGGTTGAAAGGCGCCGCTTCCCGGCTGCGTCACAATGAGCACGCCGACAAATCCGACCACAACTGCGGCCCAGCGGTGGTAGCCGACCCGTTCGCCCAGGAGCGGTACCGAAAGCGCCGTCATTATAAAGGGTGCGCCGTAAAATATCGCCACCGCATCGGCCAGCGGCAACACCTTCAGCCCGGTAAAGAAAAAGATCGGAGTCAAAATACCGAAACAGGCGCGCAATAAATGTCCGCCGAGCCGCTTTGTCTTGAGCGCCGCACGCCCGCCGGCGCGCGGCAACCAGAGAAGCAGCACCGGGATCACGAACCAGCCGCGTACCGCCAATATCTGAAAGACTGAAAGATCGGCGCCGACCAGAAATTTGGCGACCCCGTCCATTGCCGTCATCAGCCCGGTGCCGGCGAGAACGAGTAAAATTCCGGCGGCCTTGTTTTCCCTGGGAGGCGCGGAGAGGGCCGTCACATGCGTTTGACCATGGGGCCGCAATTGGCGCCGCCGAAGATATGCACGTGAAAATGCGGCACCTCCTGGTTGCCATCGCTGCCGTGGTTGGCAAGGATGCGGTAACCGCTGTCGGCAACGCCCAATTCCCGCGCCACATGGCCAATGGCGCGCATCATGCCGGCGATTTCCGCGTCCGCGGCGTTGTGGGAAAAATCATCCATGGAGACGTATTCCCCCTTGGGAATCACCAGCACGTGCACCGGCCGTTGCGGGTTGATGTCCTTGAAGGCCAGCGCATGATCATCTTCGTAAACCTTGTCGCAGGGAATTTCGCCGCGCAGGATCTTGGCAAAAATATTGTTGGGATCATAAACCATGATGGATGCTCCTTGCCGTGTTTCACCGGCGCAAATTATTTTTTCCGCCGCGCGTTTTTTTCCTCAATACCGGAAATGCCTTCGCGGCGTTCCAGTTCCGCCCACACGTCTTCGGGGCTAACCCCGGTATCCGCCCACAGCACCAACAGGTGATAAAGCAGGTCGGCGCTTTCGCTGACCACCCGCGCCGGAGTTTCGTTGAGCGCCGCGTCGATGGTCTCGCCCGCTTCCTCGCTCACCTTGTCGGCGATGTGGCCGCGTCCTGCCATGAACAGCTTGGCGGTATAGGACGTGCCGGCGTCCTTGCCCCGGCGCGATGCGATCACCTCATAGAGTCGTTTCAGGACGGCGATCTCGTTGCGATTTGCGGTCATGCGGCGGCCTCCGTACCGTAGTCGATGTCGTCATCGAGTCGCACGGCAATTCCCGCATCGCGCATGTATTCCTTGGCCTCGCGGATGGAAAAAGTACCGAAGTGAAAAATCGAGGCCGCCAGCACGGCGGAAGCATGGCCGTCGCGCACTCCCTCGACCATGTGTTCCAATGTGCCGACGCCGCCGGACGCGATCACCGGCACGGACACCGCGTCGGAAATGGCGCGGGTCAGCGGCAGGTTGAATCCCTGTTTGGTGCCGTCCCGATCCATGGAAGTAAGCAGGATTTCGCCGGCGCCGAATTCGGTCATGCGCCGCGACCATTCAACCGCATCGATACCGGTGGCTTCACGGCCGCCGTGGGTGAAGATTTCGTATTTGTCCTGGCCCACGGATTTGGCGTCGACGGAAACGACGATACACTGACTGCCGAATTTTTCCGCCGCCTCCCTGACGAATTCCGGCCGTTTCACCGCCGCCGTGTTGATGGAAACCTTGTCGGCGCCGGCCAATAAAAGTTTGCGGATGTCATCCAGGGTACGCACGCCGCCGCCGACGGTAAGCGGCATGAAACATTCTTCCGCCGTATGGGCGACCACGTCGAAAATGGTGTCGCGGTCCTCGTGGCTGGCGGTGATGTCGAGAAAGGTGAGTTCATCGGCGCCGGCGCGGTCATATACGCGGGCCTGTTCGACCGGGTCGCCGGCGTCGACCAGATCGATAAAGTTGACGCCCTTGACGACGCGGCCGTTCTTGACGTCGAGGCAGGGAATGATCCGGACCTTGAGCATGGGCTGGCGCTTCCTATTCCGCCGCCAGGATTTTCGCGGCCGCGCCGGGATCGATGCGGCCGTCGTAGATGGCGCGGCCGCTGATGACCCCTTCGAGAATGCCGCGACCGGCGACGCGCAGCTGCTTGATATCGTCCATCGATGAAACGCCGCCGGATGCGATCACCGGCGTCGAGATGGCGGCGGCCAACTGCAAGGTGGCTTTGATGTTGGGGCCTTCCATGGCGCCGTCGCGGCTGATATCGGTATAGATGATCGCTGCGACGCCGGCATCTTCGAACCGGTCGGCAAGATCGAACGCTTTCATTTTTGAAACTTCGGCCCAGCCTTCGACGGCGACAAAGCCGTCGCGGGCGTCGACGCCGACGGCGATGCGGCCGGGAAATTCCCGGCAGGCCTGCTTGACCAGGTCCGGATTGTTGAGCGCGGCGGTGCCGAGAATGACCCGGGCGACGCCCTTGTCCAGCCACAGGGCGATGGTTTCCAGGTTCCGGATGCCGCCACCCAGCTGTACCGGAATGGTAACGGCGGCAAGGATCGCGTCCACCGCCGCGCCGTTGACCGGACGCCCCTCGAAAGCGCCGTTCAGATCGACCACATGCAGCCAGCCGCAGCCGGCGTCCTCGAAGGCGCGGGCCTGGGCGCCGGGATTGTCGTTGAATACGGTGGCCCGTTCCATGTCACCCCTGAGCAGGCGCACGCATTGACCGTCTTTTAAGTCTATGGCCGGAAAAAAAATCATTTCGCTTCCGATACTATCCTTATTTAATCTTCTGTTTAGGGCTTCCAGCGGAGGAAGTTAGCAATAAAGCGCTGTCCCGCCCGCTGGCTTTTTTCCGGGTGGAACTGGGTCCCGATCAGGTTGTCACGGCCAACCACGGCGGTCACCGGACCGCCATAATCCACGCGGGCCAAGGTGTCCGACGGATTATCACAGCGCATTTCATAAGAGTGCACAAAATAAAAATCAACGCCGCCGCCCAGCCCCGCCAGCACCGGGTGATCGGCCGTCGTCACCTGAAGATCGTTCCAGCCCATGTGGGGAATTTTCAAGCCGGGATCCTTGGGCGCGATGGCGTCGACTTCGCCGGCGATCCAGCCGAGGCCTTGATGGGTTCCGTGTTCCAGGCCCTGCGCCGCCATCAGTTGCATGCCGACGCAGATGCCGAGAAAGGGACGGCCCCGCCCGATCACCGTCTCGTTGAGGCTTTCGATCATGCCGTCCAGGTCGGCGAGCCCCCGCCGGCAATCGCCGAAGGCTCCGACGCCGGGCAGCACGATGTAACTGGCGGCGGCCACAGCCTTTGCATCCCCGGTGACCACCACCTTCAGGTTCAGTTTGTTGTCCGAGATCACGCGCTCGAAAGCTTTTGCCGCCGAGTGCAGGTTGCCGGATTCGTAATCGATGATGGCGACGGTCACGGCGTCACCGGCGACGGGTTGTGGGAAACGAGTGTCGAGGGCGGCGGTGGCGGGCCGGCGGTGTTTTTTTCCGGCCTCCCGGAAAGCATGGCCGCCAGCCATGGCCTGGTCTCGAGAAAGCGCCGCTCGGCGGCCGTCCGGTTTTCGGCCATGACGACGCCCAGCTCGGTGAAGCCCGAACGGCCCAGGGTCCAGCGGCGCAGGTCGTTGCCGGACTGGCCGATGAGGATTGCGACGCCCAGGTTGACGAGCACCTCACCCACCGGATTCATGCCAAAGGCGACCACCAATGCGGCGCCGATCCCGTTGACCGCCACCAGAGCCAGCGCGCCCCACCACATACGGTGGCGAAGGGCCCACAGCACGGAAAAGAAAAAGGCGGGCCAGGCAAAGCCTTCCTTGATCAACACCAGATCGCGGTCCCCAATGGGCCCAAGGGCCGGAGCATCCGCCGATCGGCGGAGATGGACGGTATAAGTGCGCATAACTTTATCCGAAACGCTCCGTTTGATGAACGCATCAAACGGAGC
>JAOUPW010000416.1 GCA_029879665.1 Rhodospirillales bacterium
CCAAAACCGCACATTTTGGCCTCCTCGCCCCCCCTGCGTTATGGACTAAATCCAAAGAAATTTTTGTAAATTACTTTCCGATTCGCTTCTGGGTAGGATTCGTCGCGAATAGATAGATATCTATATAGGGTATTTATTAATTGACATAACCCCATATTTATTATACTTCCTTATCAAGATTCGCGAGTGGCCCTTTGCAACACATTGATTTAAAAGGGCTGTCAAATAAAGAGAAGACTGGGGAAATATTCGGGGCATGCCTTCTAAGAATCCCATAAAAACGAGTGTGGAAAAGAAGAAAAAAGGGTGCCCGCTTCCCTACTCCGTTTACTATGTACAGGCGTCAAATGGGGGCGACGTACTTATTGAGGTGGTGGAAGCCCCGAATGCGACAGTGGCCCGCCAGAACGCCAAAAAACGCCTTCCCGGCAGCACTATTCTTCATATCCGCAAAGGCATCGACCCTGCCGACCAGAGCGACTTTCCCAGCGCCCGGTTTATTAAGGGTAAGTTCAGGCTGGCAAATTTCTCGGACGATTCCATGCTGATGGAAATCAACAAATAAAGGGTGATACCCTTCCTACTCGGCCCCGGTTGGGGACGGTCCCCGCGAAACCGGTTTGTTGATCATGGGAAGGCCATGCGTATCGGAATCGATCTCGGCGGCAGCAAGATCGAAGCCATCTCGCTTGATGAGGGTGGCCAGGAATTGGCGCGGATTCGCATCAATACTCCCGCCGGGAACTATGACGAGACCATCGCCGCTATATCCACGCTGATCGACCGCATTGAACAGGACTCAGGCAGTCCGGAATCCAGCACCATCGGCATTGGCATTCCTGGCGCCATCTCACCGGTCACCGGAGTGGTCAAGAACGCCAATTCCGTCTGCCTGATCGGGCGCCCCTTACAACAGGATCTGGAAGAAGCCTTAAGCCGGCCGGTTCGTATTGCCAACGATGCCAACTGTTTTGCCATGTCCGAAGCAATTGACGGCGCCGGTGCCGGCGCGAACCTGGTCTTCGGCGTCATCCTCGGGACCGGCGTCGGCGGCGGCTTGGTCATCAACGGCAAGGTTTATGAAGGGCTGAATGCCATCGCCGGCGAATGGGGCCATAATCCTCTGCCCTGGGCGCAGGACGGAGAACGCCCCGGTCCCGATTGTTATTGCGGAAAAAGGGGATGCATCGAAACCTACCTGTCAGGACCCGGCCTTGCCAGGGACACGCGATCGGAAAGCGGAACGGCCTCAAGCGGCGAGGAAGTGGCCACCCGGGCCGAATGTGGCGATGGGGAGGCAATCGCCGCCCTGGGGCGATATCAAGAGCGCCTCGCCCGATCCCTCGCATCCGTCATCAACATCCTGGACCCGGACGTGATCGTGCTGGGTGGGGGCTTATCCAACATCCGGCAACTGTATGACGCCGTTCCCCGGATTTGGAAAAATTGGGTCTTTTCCGACGAGGTCCGGACTCGCTTGGTCAAAAACATCCACGGCGATTCCAGCGGCGTCCGCGGCGCCGCATGGCTATGGCCTTCCAGTGCTTGATAAACTGTTTTATATCAGACTGTTAATCATAGAATCTAAAGCATATTAACAGGATGCCTTGGGCAGGGTTTCATAATCCTGCAAGGTAATGTTGAGACTAAAGTTTCCGAAATCCTGCATGATGAAATCCGAAACCCCGTCTTCCCGGTAGCGAACCGACAATTCAAAGTCCGGGGCGGATTTTTTGCTTTTTACTGCATAAAACGCCATCCATATTTGCCAGGCGCGGCGGTCCTCCAACCCGGCGGATTCGGCTTGCCGTTTACGCTGATCGGCGGGAATTTCTTTGATGACGGCGTTGACGGTGAAAGGATTATCGGTACTCGAACCATCAAACACCACCTTCAATAAAAATTTACGGCCTTGCTGTGCCGCCTTGATCAGGGAAATCAGATACTGGGTGGGGAACATCGTTCCCTTGGGAAGAGGAATGGATAGGCCACTGGGTTGGGTAAAAACCGCCGTGGACGCATCTCCTGCTTTCTTAAGGCTGACATCTCCTTTGAGGCTTTCAAGGGTTTCGCCGTCCCTGGCATTCCGGGTGCTGAACTTATAACTCAGACCGTCCTTAGATTCCCAATTGGCAAAGCTCCAAACGGAATCCAATTGCCTGTCTCCTTCGTAATACATTCGCATTAGCGTTTTTGTTTCACTGGTCCAGCCATCGCAGACTTCCTCAACCCGGTAAAGCATGGCGCCCTGAACATCATTGATCCCCGAGCCCTGCTGGGCGGAATTCAGGACCATTTTATATATTGCGCGATGGGGAACCAACTCCACCGCAAAAGCGGGGGCGACGGCCAACACCAAGGCAGAAAGAATGAAAGAAAAAAGCGCACCCCGGAGTTGTCCGGAGCAAGATAAAGGGGCTCGTGCAAAGTGCGCCATGAATGCTCCGGCATCAGAAAAAGAACAAAATATCCGCTAAATTTCACGAAAGCATACGCCCTTCATCCTCGACCTGTCCACAACCCGGAACCGGGCGACGTTCTGAAATACAAGAAAAGCTGCAACGGAAAATTTGCCCCTGATAACCCGGCAAATATTACCCGCTGGGCGATATTTGCCGATCTTTTTTTAAAATAACCTATTGTTATTAAAAGATTTTATGTTGGCATGGCGATTGCCTGATAAATGGTCCGGGGGCGGATTGCGCCGTGCGATCAGGGGGGGAAACAGAACAAAAACGCTGGAATGTAACAATAACTAGAGAAGGTTGAACACGTGAGAGCTCAAAAAATTACCCCATCCCCCAAGATGGAAGAGGGCGATGCTTGCCCGGATATTGTCGCTTCCGTTTCCGATCTTGCCAATTGCCTGAAACTTGCCAATCCCGAAACCGGCAACTTTTCCCACGCGATGGAAACGGCGCTCATCTCCGCCCGGAAAACGGAAAAGCAAATGGCCGTGCTTCTGGAAAGGATTACCGACCTGGAACGTCTGGCCATAACCGATGAACTAACCGGACTCGTCAACCGCCGGGGGTTCCCTTCCCATCTGACCCGGGCCGTATCGGCGGCCAAACGC
>JAOUPW010000417.1 GCA_029879665.1 Rhodospirillales bacterium
GCCTATGCCAAGATCCGCGCCGGGGCCTCTCTGGTTCAACTCTATTCCGCCCTGGTCTTTCACGGGCCGGGCTTGGCCGGGCGCATCAATCGGGAACTGGCCGCCTGCCTGCATGCCGACGGCTTTGCAAGCGTGGCGGCCGCCGTTGGCGCCGATCATTGCTAGGCGGCTTGCATGATTTGGGACCCGGTTATTCTTTTTTCTGAATTTTCTTTAGGCCCCGATCGAGAAAGCGAAACAGAATCGGCGCCAGAATGATGATCAGCATCACCCGGGCGAGATGATGGGTGGAGACGAAAGCGACGTCGATATTCAGCGACAGGCTGATCAGGGCCATTTCCACCAGCCCCCCCGGGGAAAAAATAAGCAGCAGGGCCTGGAACGGAAATTCGGTCAGGGCGGCGAGGGTTCCGGCGAAAGCGAAGGCCAGGACCAGGGTGCAGAAGGTTGTGAATAGGGCGAAATAGAGAACGTCAACGATCCGCCCGAGGCTGTAGCCGACAAAGCGGCAGCCGACCGCGGCCCCCAGCACCACCTGGGAAGCGATGATGAGAAGGCTTGGCGGTCCCAGCGCGGTCAGGCCGAACAGATGCACTGTTGAACTGAGGATCATCGGTCCGATCAAGGCTCCGGCGGGGATCTTTAATTTTTCCGCGCTCCAGAATCCGGCGACCGCGCAAAACAGCAAAAGCCCGCCGTCCATTAGTCCGTACTTGAGCATTATATTGCTGATGACGATCTTGCCCGGTACGTAGCCTTCGAACAGGCGGTACCACATGGGAATCACCAGTACGGTGAGCAGGATGCGGGTGCTGTGGAAAAGCGAGATCACCCGTTCGTCGCCGCCCAGGCTGCCGCCGATAAGCAGCATTTCGTTGAGCCCGCCGGGGGCTGCGGAAAAATAAGCGGTGACCCGGCCATACCTACCGAAGCGGATCAGCAAAAGGGTTCCGACGACGGTGGATAGCAGACTGAAGATCAGCAGGCATATCAGGGTCACCGGCCAGGCGCCGATTTTATCCAGGGTATCCGGAGAAAAGGCGCTTCCCAGCATCACCCCAAGGATCGCCACCATCGCCAGGCGCAGGCGTTTGGGCTGAACCAGTTTGGCACCCGACAGCGCGGCGGCGGCGGTGAAAACCATAGCCCCGATCATCCACGGTAAAGGCATGGTGATCATGTAGAAGACCCAGCCGCCAACAAGACCGATCCCTAGGGACAGGATCATCCCTTTTGGCGTCAGGTTTGTTAATCCAGAAAACGTGGACTTGGATGGCGGTTGATCGTTCAAGGAAGAAATTGTTCCTTCAAAATACGTTCTTCAAGATTATGTTCAGGATCGAATAACAAGGTCGGCGAATAGGTCCGGTCCTCTCTGATCTTGACGCGCGTTACCCGCCTGATTTCGGTGTAATCGGCAACCGCGCTGACCGGACGAACGGGGGAATCAAGTACGTCGATGACCACGGTTGCGTCGTGGGGAAGCAGGGCCCCCCGCCATTGGCGCGGTCGGAAAGCGCTGATCGGGGTCAGCGCGAGAACCCCGGAGCCAAGGGGAATGATGGGTCCGTGCGCCGACAGATTGTAGGCGGTGCTGCCTGCCGGCGTCGAAACCAGCACGCCATCGCAGATCATTTCCTTCAGGCGGACGATCCCATCGACCTTGATCTTTACCTTCGCCGCGAGGCGAGTCTGGCGCAGCAAGGATACTTCGTTGACCGCCAGGGCGGAATGTTTCAGGCCTTTGCTATCGATTGCGGTCATGCGCAGGGGGTGCAGGTCGAAGGCTACCGCTCTATTCAGCCGCTTCTGCAGGGCGTTTTCCTTGTACACGTTCATCAGGAATCCGACCGAGCCCCTGTTCATTCCGAAAATGGGAACGTTGCGGCTCAGGTATTTGTGGATGGCGCGCAGCATAAAACCGTCGCCGCCAAGGGCGACGATGACATCCGCCTTGGAGGGGGGGACGCTAGAGTAGCGCGCTTTCAACCTTTGCAGGGCGTTCTGCGCGACATCCCCCCGCGCCGCGACAAAAGCGATGCTTTGAAAATCCATTGTTATAATTCACATATCTATATTATCTGCAGATTCGAGTATAGCCGAGGCATTCCCAGTTCGCAGGGAAAAAATGGTTCTGCTTCAAAGGGGTTATCGGCGATGCCCCGGCGGCTAGGTTTCAAATGATATTGCGTATCAGGAGGAATCTAAAAGGGCTTTGACTTCCCTTTATCTTTTGCGACAATTGTAACCGTTATGACGATTCGCATGGCCAAATTCCAGATCGGACAAATTGTCCGCCACCGGGTTTATTCCTTCCGGGGCGTCATTTTCGACGTCGACCCGGTTTTCTCCAACAGCGAGGAATGGTGGCAGTCGATCCCTGAGCATGTCCGCCCTCGGAAGGACCAGCCGTTTTACCATCTGTTCGCGGAAAACGAGGAAACCACCTACATCGCCTATGTTTCCGAACAGAACCTACTGATCGACGATAACCAGACGCCGGTGTCCCATCCCCAGGTTAGCGAAATGTTTTCCGATTTAAGAAACGGTTGTTACATTTCCCGCGAAGCGCGGGAAGATTTGCACTAGCCTCCCGATTTCCCCGAAATGCGAGCTATCCTCCGGTCACGCTCATGTGCCGCGTCACGGCGGGGCCATCCTTGCCGCGCTCGATAATGAAATCGTGGCCCTTGGGTTTGTGCGCGATCGCATCGTCGATGGCCGCCAGCAGCGGGATATCGCTTTCGCTGGCGCGCAGGGGTTCGCGCAGGTCGACGGCGCTGTCCTGGCCCAGACACATATAAAGAGTGCCGGTGCAGGTGACTCGCACCCGATTGCAGGTTTCACAGAAGTTATGGGTCATCGGGGTGATGAAGCCAATCCGGCGCCCGGTTTCCGCAACCGTGACATAACGCGCCGGACCGCCGGTGGCATGGTCGCTGTCGGTAAGGGTCCAGGTTTGTTCGAGGCCCGCGCGGACGTCCGAAAGGGGCAGGTATTGGTCCGCCCGTTCGCCGCCGATGTCGCCCATGGGCATGGTTTCGATGAAGGTGAGATCGAAATCCTGATCG
>JAOUPW010000418.1 GCA_029879665.1 Rhodospirillales bacterium
TTGGCGCTGTTTGCCTTCGGCGAGGAAGGGTTGCTGATGGGGGTCGCCTTTTTCGTGGTCATCGCCCTCAGCCAGTTCACTGTAACCCCGGTAGTGGCCTCGGGCAGATTTTCCGTCCGCCAGCTTGCCTCGACGCCGATCATTTACGCGGTGGCGGCGTCTCTGGTATTCATGTTCACAGGGCTTTCCGTTCCCAAGTGGCTCGCCAATACCACCCAGCTTCTTGGCAACCTGACGATTCCCCTGTTGCTGATTACCCTTGGCATATCGTTGGCCCAGCTCCGGGTCGGCGATCTCAAGAACAGCCTCTGGGTCTCTATCGTCAGGCTTTCCCTCGGGTTTGGCATCGGTGTCCTGCTGGCGGAAGCCCTGGGTCTCGAGGGGGCGGCCAAGGGGATCGTCATCCTGCAATCGTCCATGCCGGTGGCGGTGTTTAATTACCTCTTTGCCCAACAGTTTAAAACCGAAGCCGAAGGGGTCGCCGGAACGGTGGTGACCTCGACCCTGCTCACCTTTCTGAGCCTGCCGTTTCTGATGTGGTATGTGCTGGACTTCGCCGCTTAGGGGCTGGCGTCCCTGGGGGGCATTGTTTATAATTGCCGCAGTTCAAAGGAAAAAGAACCAAAAAGGCAATTGGTAACAGGTTGAGACATCTGCTTGACTATGCCGTCTGTGCATAGTTTCAGGTGCAATAGGAATTTTATTTCATACCCTTGGGTCACTAACATCCGGCCCAAGTTTGAAGAACGACAAGGACTCTTTGGGGGGCATCTCCCGCTAGTCCCGTCCGTCCCTTAACAGAGAAGGAATACCCTATGGGCTACGATATGGATCTAACTTTCATCGAAAAACCCCACTACACGGACCCCCGGCGGCTTTACAGCCATCAGGGCGCCGATTGGCAATACCGCGTGGATCACGACCGCCTGCGCACCGAGCGTCTGGCCCGTGCCCGCGCACAGATGGAAGTTTTCGATCTGGGCGCGTTGGTGCTTTTCGCAGGTGCCAACATCCGCTACATCACCGGTTCCTACCAGGGCAACTGGAAATACAACATCAACATCCGTTATGCGGTTCTGCCGCGCGGTGGTGAGCCGGTGCTGTTCGAAACCGCCGGTTCCGACATGCAGTGTGCGATAATTGATTTGCCGTGGATGAAAGACCGAATTCGTCCGGCCATGACCTGGCAGTGGGCGGAAGGTGCGGTTGAGCACATGGCTGACAAGATGGCCAACAGTGTGCTTGATGTGCTTAAGGAGAACGGTGTCGAGAAGGAAAAGATCGGTATCGATAACTTCGATCTGCCGTCGCTGGAAGCCTTCAAGAAAGCCGGCATGAACGTGGTCAACGGTTGGCCGGCCATGTCCCAGGCACGTATCGTTAAGACCCAGGACGAAATCGAACTGCTCAAGCAGGCGGCTTCCATCGGCGACGCCGCAATGTGGAAGATCAAACACGAATGGTTCAAGCCGGGCACAACCGAACGCCAGATCGAAGCCAAGGTGCATGAATTCATGCTCTCATCCGGTTGCGAAATCATTTACGACATCATTGTCGCTTCCGGCGGCAATACCAGTCCTTACCGCCGTTGGGCGACGGACAAGATCATCCGTCAGGGCGATCTTCTGATCGTCGATATCAACGCGGTCGGACCGGGCGGCTATTACATCGATTTCGTGCGTTGCATGAAATGCGAAGCCAAGATGACGCAAAAGGAAATCGATCTTTACCGCGAAACATACGACTCCATGTATGCGGGTATGGAAAATCTGAAGCCAGGCAAGACCACCGCCGACGTGGTGTCCAAGTTCCCCAAATACGACGACGACAAGTACGGCACCGTGACCTTGCAGCAGTTTGCCCACTCCATCGGCATTACCCTTTATGAAGGTATGTGGATGAGCCGCGCGTATTCGCTGGATTATCCTGCGGAAATCAAGGAAAACATGTACTTCGCCATCGAGACTTTCGCCGGTCACCCGGGTCTGCGTCAGACCTGCCGGCTCGAGGAAAACGTCCTGGTCAGCAAGGACGGCCCCGTGGTCTTCACCTTGATGGAACACATGGAAGAGGCGATGAGCAACCATCCCAAGGGATCCGCTTATCATCCTAGCCTCGAAACCTGAGTATTTTCCGGTATCGGCGACGGGCCGTAACGGGCCCGTTGCCGAACCGGATATTTATATTATTATTAAGTTAGTAGGTGGATCGGTTGGAAATATCCGTGTATGCCTCCCGCCGGGGGGCATCGTGGTCCGCCGCCATTTTTTTTCTAAGTCTGGATAATTGACGATCAACGTTGGAAGGATAGCCTCATGAGCAAAGAACAGTGGCATACAGATGACTGGTTCACCAGTCCCTGGAACTTCATCGATGAGGTGACGAGGGACTTCAATTTCCCCAAGAAAATCAAGATTCACGATGTGACGTTGCGCGACGGTGAACAGCAGACCGGCATTGCGTTTTCCACAGATGACAAGATCCGCATCGCCGAAGGTTTGGCGGAAGCCGGCATTCATCGCATCGAAGCGGGTCTGCCCGCCGTATCCAAGGCCGATTTCGACGCCATCTACGAAATCAACAAGCGTAATTTGGGACCGGAAATCTATTCCTTCTGTCGTTGCATGAAAAACGACGTGGATGCTTCCGTGGACGCCGGCGTCAAGGGGCTGATCATGGAAGTTCCCGCCAGCACCCACCTGATCGAATACGCCTATAAGTGGCCGCTGGAAAAAGCCATCGAGCTGTCCATCGAGGCGACCGCCTATGCTCACGAGAAGGGCCTGGAAGTTGTCTTCTTTCCCATCGATTTCACCCGCTCCGATATCGAATGGGTGATGAACCTGATCAACAAGGTCGCTACCGAAGGTCATATGGATGCGCTGGCGCTGGTCGATACCTTCGGCGTCACCTCGCCGCACGCCATGAAGTTCTTCGTACGCGAAGTGAAAAAACGTCTTCCCGAAGGTACCCGTCTGGAAACTCATTTCCACCAGGACTTCGGCATGGGCGTTTCCAACACCATTATGGCCCTGGCCGAAGGGGCCGAGGTTGTCCATTCG
>JAOUPW010000419.1 GCA_029879665.1 Rhodospirillales bacterium
AGCCGGGCGGCGGCATTGGAAAGCTGTGTAGATTTTTCAGCGATTGATTCAACGGACATGTCAATTACCCTTTCTTCTTCGCCGAAGGCGTCTTGGGCGCGGGGGTTGTCTCTGTTACTTTTTCGTCGCTATCTTTTTTTTCCGCCACCGACGGTTCGGGGTCAGGTTTTTTTTCTTCCTTCTTCTTCGCAGCTTCGCCGGTGAGCACGGGGTGAACGATTTTACCGTCGCGGGTAATGCAGGTTCCGGATACGGTTTCGTCCTCGAAATCGAATTTCAGGGTCTTTGCTTCCTTGTCCACGTGCGGTGCAATGAAATTAAACAGGTTCTTGGCAAAGAGCGCGCTGGCGTCTTCGGCCAGCCGGCCGGGAACGTTTTCATGGCCAACGATCTTGACGCCGTGTTTTTCCACCACGCGGCCAAGTTCGCTTATCGGACAGTTGCCGCCCGCTTCCACCGCCAGATCGACGATCACCGAGCCCGGCTTCATAGTCTTAACCAGTTCTTCCGGCACCAGCACCGGCGCCGGACGGCCTGGAATCAGCGCAGTGGTAATCACGATGTCTTGTTTGGTGATGTGTTCGGCCACCACACGCTTCTGTTTTTCGAAATATTCCGGGGGCATTTCCTTGGCGTAACCGCCTTCGGTCTGGGCGTCCTTTTCCATTTCCGGATCGACCACCAGGAACTTGCCGCCCAGGCTTTCCACCTGTTCCTTGGTCGCGGGGCGCACATCTGTGGCGGTGACCACGGCGCCGAGACGCTTGGCGGTGGCAATCGCCTGCAGACCCGCAACCCCAACGCCCATAATGAACACCTTGGCCGGCGCGATGGTGCCGGCGGCGGTCATCATCATGGGAAAGGCGCGGCCGAATTCATGGGCCGCATCGAGGACGGATTTGTATCCGGCCAGGTTGGCCTGGGAAGACAGGATATCCATGCTCTGGGCGCGGGAAATGCGCGGCATCAGTTCCATGGCAAACGAGGTGACCCCGGCCTTGGCATAGGCCTCCATCTCGGCTTTGTTGGTCGCCGCGCCGAGCTGGGCGATCAGGATTGCGCCCTTCTTCATCAAGGCGAGTTCGTTGTTATCCCCTTCCAGGATCGGCCGCTGGATCTTGAACACCACATCGGCGTCCTTGAACGTATCGGCGGCAGTGCCGGCAATGGTGGCGCCGGCATCCTTGAAGACTGAGTCGGGCACGGAGGCTTGAGCGCCCGCGTCCTTTTCGACGACAACGTCAAACCCGAGGGATACCAGTTTTTTAACCACGTCCGCCGATGCGGCAACGCGGGTTTCCCCAGGACGGCGTTCCTTGGGTATAGCGATTTTCATGATTTGAGAATCCTTGACAAAGAGAGCCCCTGAAAAGTTCTGACGGGTTTTATGCCCTGTGGCCGGCCATTTCACAAGCCCCCGTTACCCGCACACTTGGATATTACCCATAAAAACATTAAAGACTTATTGGTTCCCGGCTGTCATTGATCCAGATCATACAAAACCTTTGACCCTGCCCGAGGCCCCGTCGGATAGTAGCCACGCAACCTTTTCATTACTATTCTAAGTACTGGGAACGCCGCCGTGAAAAACCCCGTTTATTACGAACTCGACAAAACCCTGGAAACCGCTTTTTCGGTCGCCGCCTCGAACATGAAATTCGGCCCCGGCGTGCTCACGGAAGTGGGCGCCGATGCGCGCCTGATGGGAATGTCCCGGGTGGCCCTGTTCACCGATCGGAACGTCGCCGCCACCCCTGCCCTGGCCAGGGTCGAGGACGCCCTCAAGGCCGCCGGGCTGGATGTGGCGGTTAACGCCGACGCCCATGTGGAACCCACCGACGCCTCGTTCCTGGCCGCCGCCGAATTCGCCCGTGACGGCAAATTCGACGGTTATGTGTCCCTGGGCGGCGGATCGGTGATGGATACGGCCAAGGCCGCCAACTTGCTGGCCACCTGGCCCGACGCCATCATGGCCTACGTCAACGCCCCCACCGGCGGCGCCAAGCCGGTGCCCGGGCCGATCAAGCCCCATATCGCCTGCCCGACCACCTGCGGCACCGGCAGCGAGACCACCACCGTCGCCGTGTTCGACCTGGTCAAGCTGAAGATGAAGACTGGGATTTCTTCGCGCTTCCTGAAACCCGGGTTGGCGGTGGTCGACCCGGAAACCATTTCGACCCTGCCCGGCGGCGCCATTGCCTCGACCGGTTTTGATGTGCTGACTCACGCCATCGAATCCTATACGGCACGGCCCTTTTCCGCGCGCGGGAAACCGGCGAGCCCGACCGAACGGCCGCCCTATCAGGGCGCCAACCCGTGGAGCGACATCGGAAGCATCAAGGCGATCGAGCTGGGCGGCAAGTACCTGTTACGCGCGGTTAGGGATAAATCCGATATCGAGGCCCGGGACGCCCTGATGTTCGCGGCAACGCTCGCCGGCATGTCATTTGGCAACGCCGGCGTGCATCTGCCCCACGCCATGTCTTATTCAGTGGCCGGCCTCAATCACAGCTACCGTGCCAAGGGCTACGAGAACGCCGACCCCATGGTGCCCCACGGCATCGCGGTGGTGATCGACGCGCCCGCGGCCTTCCGCTTTACCGCCGAGGTGGCGCCGGAACGACATCTGGAAGCGGCTCGCGCCCTTGGCGCCGACATCGCCGGCGTCAATGATCCCGGCGAAGCGCTGGCCGGCAGGCTGATCGACATGATGCGGGAAACGGAGATGCCCAACGGACTCAACGACCTGGGCTACGGCGAGGACGACATCCCGGAACTGGTCAAGGGCGCCTTTGAACAGCAGCGTCTGCACGCCGGATCCCCGCGCCCGGTGAGCGAGGCCGACTTCGCCGCAATTTACAAGAACGCCATGCGCTATTGGTGAGCGCCGATCAAACCTTTTAATATAATAAAGGCTCAGCCCAGCTTCACGGCGGTGCCGTTGGCGCAAACCATAAGCATGGATTTGTTTTCGCCGCCGATGGATTCGTAATCCAGGTCGACGCCGATGATGGCGTCGGCGCCCAGCTCGGCCGCCTGTTCGCTCATGTCCTCTATG
>JAOUPW010000420.1 GCA_029879665.1 Rhodospirillales bacterium
GGATGCGGTCGACAGGCGGTTTTCCACGTTGGCGAGATGGGCGCGCAGTTCGAAATCGAGCGAGCTGTCGCCGAAGCCCATGAACAGGGCGTTGGGTTCGGGATGGGAGAGCACGTTGGTGTGTTGCGAAGCGCACTCGACCAGAATCCGCGCCACCAGTTCGACGTCGCTGCCATAGGCGACGCCGACGGGAATATCGGCGCGGCCCAGAAGGTTCTTGTGGGTCCAGTTGGTGACCGGCGAGGAGATCAGGTCGGCGTTGGGGATAATGACGCTGGCGCGCTGGAAGGTCTCGATTTCGGTCGAACGCACATTGACCTGTTTGACCTTTCCCTCGTGTCCGCCGATGACCACCCAGTCGCCGGGTTTGATCGGCCTTTCGGCCAACAGAATCAGCCCGGAAATGAAATTGCTGACGATGTTCTGAAGGCCGAAGCCAAGGCCGACCGACAGGGCGCCGGCGATATAGGCGAGGTTGGTGAGATCAAGGCCGACGGCGGAAACTCCGACCAGGGCGGCGATGATGGCGCCGATGTATCCGACCACGGTCTTGAGCGCATCGCGCACGCCTCTGTCGCGGGTCAGGTTGGGCAGAAAATGTTTTTCAAACCCGCGCTGCAACAACCGGGTCAGGAACATAATGGCGATAAAGAGCGCAATCCCGATGGAAAGGTTGACCAAAGAGAAGGTAAAAGACCCGATTTGCACGCCGCGGATAAGTTTTCCGGCGGAAGCCGTGGTTTCCGCGAAACCGAACTCCCACACCGGAAGCAAGGCGACGATGCCGACGCTAAGCAGCACCAGATCGAAAAATGCGCGGATCCAGAAGCGGAATTTGGCGGCGCTGTCGTCGTCAAGGACGAGAACCTCGCGGATTTTCCGCCCTGAAATACTTTGGCTGCTGACCAGTAAAGCCGTTCCCTCGCGGCCGACGGTTCTAACCAGCCACAACACGCCGAGAAACAGCGTGCTCAGGTACAGGGCCTGCGTCAGGTAAGTGGCCAGCCGTGGATAGCCGAAGATCGCCACCACCGGCGCCAGCGCAAGCAGCAGAATGGCGAAGGCGCGCGCGCGGGCAAGGGCCGGAGAAAATGTTGCGGCTTTTTCGGAGCCGGGGGTTTTTCTTCTTTTCCATAAGGCCGGAATCAGGAGCGAGATGAGCAGCGGCGATAAGATTATGACGAAGACAAACGCATAAACGCTTTCCAGTTCCGCCGACAGCGTCGCCCAGGAAAAGGATTGTGAAAGAGCGAAAAAAACGGCGAAGATGACAAGCGCCGCTCGAAACCGGCGCAGGAAAACCCGCGACGAGGGATCGTCGAAATCGGCGATTTGCCATTGTGGGTTTCGCGTGTCGAACACTGCCTTGATCAGGGCGTGGCCGAGCAGGACAATGAATAAACTTTTTACAACCCCCTTTACCACCTCGAGAAAGATGGTGTTGTCGATCATCTTGTCGTTGGCGATCGTGAACCAGACGACAAGCAGAAACAGCAGCGGGGCGAGAACCGCGGCGCCGCCCTCGACCAGGCCGGCCCATATTTTTTTGATGCGAACGGGTTCGGCCGATACGTCGATGCGGCCGTAACGGGGATGAGCCCAGAGGCGGATGAACAATCCCACCAGGCCGGCGGCGACGGCGATCAGAAATGCGCGGTTGAATGACTCTTTTTTGCTTTTCTTGGCGGAAAGTTCATTCCACCAACTGATCGGCACATCGATGAAGGACGTTTGCAGCAGGCGGGCAAATTCAGGGCCGCCGATGACCCAGGCGGTTGAACTGGCCGGGGTGACCGTGCTCTGAAACAGGGTCGCCTGCAGTTGCTGGCGCGATAGCTTGCCGATATCGACAATGATCTGCTCGCCGCGGGCCGCCAACAGGCCGGCCTGTTTCGCGTAACCCTCGTACAGGGTCAGAAGGGAAGTCAGTTCCTTACGTTTCTTTGCGACGTTGGCGGTTTCCGGTGTGTCCGCTTTTTCCGGTTTCGGCCCCAGGGAATTGAGAAGTTCGCTGACTTTCTTCGCTTCCTCGGTGAAAAGTGTTCGCGCGGCGACCGCGTGGGCGAGGATCTTTTCGAGTTCCACTCGAAGATCCTGTGCTTCCAGGCTGCCGATGTGTCCGCTTCTGACCCGGCCGTCGACCCGTTTGGTGAAGGCTTCCCAAGACTTGAAGTTTCCTTCGGCGCTCTTGGTTGCTTCTTCCAGGGAAGGCGCCGTCGCAGCCGACAGTGCCTGCGGAAAGGCAATAACAATGACAAGGGCAAGCGCCCTGATAACGGGTGAAAGCAAAGTCTTTGTCCTAAATAAATTTGAGGCGACGCAAAATCCATACTTCTATACCGCCGAGTACAATAACCAATAATATCACGGCGACAAATGCCCAGGTTGTTTCCGCTCCGGGGATTCCCCCCACATTTACCCCCAAAAGCCCGGCAATAAGGCTTGGCGGAAGAAGAATGGATGCGATCAGCGTTAATAGATACATGGATTTATTAAGACGTTCATTGGATTTTACCCTGATTTCATCATGAATGATGGTCAGGCGGTCGCGCAAGGACGTGAGATCCTCGACATATCGAAATGCGCGGTCGCTGATTTCCGCAAGCCGGATTCGATGTGCCTTGGTTATTCCGGAAAGAGACTTGGTTTTCAGTTCAGAAAACGCCTCCCGTTGCGGAGTCAGATAGCGTAACAGGTGAATTATAGTCACCCGCAGGTCGCTGAAATCGTCGGGAAGGTCCGCTTCGCCCTGGGACAGAACGGCGTCTTCCAATTGGGAAACCCGATCGTCAAGGTTTTCGATGACCGGTTCCATGCGCGCCGTCAACCGTTCTCCAAGCCGGACGATAAAACCTCCCGGGCTGGTCGGTCCCTTGCCGGGTTCAATGGTTTCGATAATGTCGCCAACGGCCATAAGCCGCCGGTGGCACAAGGAAATAATGCGGTTGTGTTCGACGAAAACCCGGATAGATACCATGTCGTCGGGTTCGGCGCCGGGGTTGAGGTTAACCCCGCGCAGAAAAACAATCAGGGCGTCGTTGGCTTCCATAATCCG
>JAOUPW010000422.1 GCA_029879665.1 Rhodospirillales bacterium
TAAACGGTTTGGCCGTCTCTGCCACCACGGGTCTAGGGGTGTTTATTTGGAGCCAGTCCCTGGGTCTGGCCGGTGTCATTAGTGTATCCATGGTTATTTCCATGATCATCGCGGGAACTGCGGGTGCGGTCATACCGATAATTCTCCTGGCCGTCCGACAGGACCCTGCCCAATCCTCATCTATTATTTTAACGACCGTTACAGACGTCGCCGGATTTTTAAGTTTTCTCGGTATTGCAACCCTGTTGTCGAGATTCCTTTAACTCGAGCACCTTCGCATGCATATCCGCCAAATTTATAGATCGTGCGCGAACAACTTGAACCGACAAAAAAACTCCACATTGGGAAGGGCCTGTTGTCATCAATTAAATTTCAGCCGCTTGGCAGTTCGAATAACCCCTTAGGCAGACCTTTCAGGTAGGCTTCGACATCGCTGGCCGGGCGCACATCCGCGTACTTGGTCTGCATATCCAATAAGTTGACCGCATGCGACGCCTGACAGCGGTCGAACACCGCGTCTTCGACCACGGTCACGCGCAGGTTGTTGCTATAGGCATCGACCGCTGTCGCGCGCACGCACCCCGAGGTGGAGCCGCCGGTAATGATCACCTGATCCACCTGCAACAGGGTCAGGTAATTCATCAATGGCGTGCTGAAAAAAGCGCTGGGCTTGGATTTATTGACAACGATGTCTTGATGTTCGGGCGCGATCTCGTCAACGATGGCTTCCCGGTCTTGGGAGTGCCGGTCCGGCTCGGTGTCTTCCTTGCTGCGAACGTTCTTCCAGTGGCCGCTGCCCCGGTCCCAGCCGTCGGGGCGCCGCGTGTGGGTGGTGTAGATGACCGGCACACCCTTCGCGCGGGCGGTTTCGAGAATGCCGCCGATGATACCGATCGCCTGCCACGCCTCATCGCCGCAGGCGGTGCGCCAACGAAGCGCGGCCTCTTCCACGGGCAGTGGCTCATCGCCGCAAAAGGCATAGGTCGCGTCGATCACCAGCACCGCCGGACGCTTCCCGTAACCGGCATCGGCGCCGAAACCGCTACGTTCAAGCACCCTCTTGTCGCGGGACGTTAGGAAACTGTTCCAAATCCGTTCATTCACTGTCACTGCTCCTCACCCGCTGTACGTATCCCTTTTTTGAACAATGGACGGTAATCATTCGTATTTTCAATACAGTGCCATTCATTTTTTTTACAAAAGCTATTCACTTTATATGCATTGACTCAAGTTTACCTCCCGATAATACTTCTATTCCTAAGTATTTGAACAAGCGACTTAAAAAATCGCCTACAGCCTGGGAGGCCTCTGGTATTCATGGACGACAGTAAATCCTCACGCGCCGGAAACGGTCGCGACCGCCTAAAAAACGTACCCGGAATTCCTTATGAAGACCTGCGCGACTGGCTTAAAGCGGCCGAGGCGCTGGGCGAAGTAAAAACCGTGAAGGGAGCCAACTGGGAACAGGAAATCGGCGCCGCTTCGGAAGTCGTCCTGCATGATGAAAACGCGCCCTGCGTGGTTTTCGATGAAGTTCCCGGCAGCCCCAAGGGATTCCGTGTTCTGGTCAATTTCTTCGGCGGCAAGCGCAAGAATATGACCATGGGCTTTCCCTCCGATATGAACAAGCTGGAACTGACCGAAGCCTTCCGCGAACACCGCATGAACGACGTACCACTGATCGAACCCAAGGTGGTGAGCAAGGGCCCCATCCTTGAGAACGTTCTCGAAGGCAACGATATTGACGTTACCCGCTTTCCGACGCCTCTTTGGCACGAACACGACGGCGGCCGCTACATCGGCACCGGCAGCTTTGACATCACCCGTGACCCCGACGAAGGCTGGATCAACCTGGGCACCTACCGGGTGATGATTCACGATAAAAGCCATGTCGGCATCTACATCTCGCCCGGCAAGCATGGCCGTATCCACCGCGACAAATATATCGAACGGGGCGAGCCCATGCCCATCTGCGTGGTGGTGGGCGGCGATCCCATGTCCTTCCTGATGGCCTGCACCGAGCTTCCCTACGGGACGTCCGAATACGAAATCCTGGGCGGCCTCAGAGGCAAACCTGTTGAGGTGATCGAGGGAAAGCATACCGGCCTCCCCTTCCCCGCCAATGCGGAAATCGTACTCGAAGGTTTCATTCATCCCGATGCTCGCAAGATGGAAGGCCCCTTCGGCGAATGGACCGGCTATTACGCGTCCGATCAGCGCGAGGAACCGGTGATGGAAATCAAGGCCATCTATCACCGCAATGACCCCATCATTCTCGGCTGCCCGCCGCAGCGCCCGCCCGATGAACTGGCCCGTTACCGGGCGGTGACCCGGTCCGCGGTGCTGCGCGAAAACATCGCCAAGGCCGGCGTTCCCGATGTCAGTGCCGTTTGGGCCCATGAAACGGGAACCGCGCGTATGTTGTTGGGCATTGCCATTAAACAGCGTTACCCCGGCCACGCCACCCAGGCCGGCCACATCGCCGCCATGTGCCATGCCGGCGCCTATGCGGGGAAATATGTAATCGTGGTCGATGACGACATTGACGTCTCCGATCTCGATTCCCTGATCTGGGCCATGCTGACGCGCTCGGACCCTGCGACCTCCATCGACATCATCAAGGATGCCTGGAGCACGCCGCTGGATCCCCGGATTTCACCGGAGGATAAAGCGAAAGGGAATTTCACCAATTCCCGCGCCGTCATCAACGCCTGCCGGCCATTCCATTGGCGGGACGAATTCCCGACGGTGAACGCCCCCACACTCGAAGCGGCAAAAGCGGCACGGAAGAAATGGGGGTACCTGCTCGACTAATGCAAACAGGGGCGGATCAATCCGACCCGCCCCTGTTTGCGACAACGTATTTGCGTAATAAGTTAAGTAAGGTCAGTAAAAAATCCCGGCGGGCACCCCGCCGTTAAACATAAAAAAAACATAACAACGTGTAACTCGCGACAAAACAGGGAGACAATCATGATTAAAAAGACGCTTGCTTCTGTTGCCGCCGTTGGCCTGGTTCTGGCCGCTGGGGCGACCTCCGCCCAGGCGGCGG
>JAOUPW010000421.1 GCA_029879665.1 Rhodospirillales bacterium
GGCTTCCGCGCGTTCAACGAAGGCACGAAGGAAACCGGGCGCGAGATCGATTTCGTCAAGCTGCGTCAGGCTCTGGCCCAGGGCACGCCGTGGACCCAGGAGTTGATCGACAGCCTGATTCCGGGAGCGGAAAAGTGAGCGACACCCCCCTCAAGGTTTGGCGCGAACGGGAAGGCCGCCTCTTGCGCCTGCGCCTGAACATGCCTAAAGCCAACATCGTCGACGCCCGGATGATTGCGGCGCTGGACGCCGCCTTCAGCCAACTCGCGGAAAAGAAAGACACCCAGGCGGTGCTGCTCGACCATGAAGGCCCGCACTTCAGCTTCGGCGCCAGCGTCGAGGAACATCTGCCCGAACAGTGCGCCCGCATGATTAAGGCCCTGCATGCCATGATCAAAACCATGCTGGCATCGCCAGTGCCGGTTCTGGTCGCCGTCAAGGGTCAGTGCTTGGGCGGCGGTCTCGAAGTCGCCATGGCAGGAAATCTTATTTTCGTCGCCCCCGACGCCATGCTCGGCCAGCCGGAAATCAAGTTGGCGGTGTTCGCGCCGACGGCAAGCTGCCTGCTCACCCGCCTGGTGGCGCAACAACATGCCGAGGACTTGCTTTATTCCGGGCGCAGCATCACCGGTGCGCGCGCCGCCGAAATCGGCCTCGCCCTTGAATCCGACCCGAACCCGGAAGCCGCTGCACTCCGCTATTTTGATGAACATCTGGCCGGCCTCTCAGCCAGCAGCCTCGGGTTTGCCGTCGAAGGCGCCCGCGGCCGATTCCGCGCCGAAGTCAGCGCCGACCTCGACCGGGTCGAGGCACTTTACCTGCAAGGCCTGATGAAGACCCACGATGCGGTCGAAGGATTGCAGGCCTTTATTGAAAAACGCCCGCCAGTATGGGAGCACCGTTGAGTCATGAAAAAAGTATCCGAAATTATCGATCTCTGCACGGAACTCTACGAAGACATTGATTTCACTGCCTCGAAAAAATGGAAAGACGCGGAAAAGGGCCGCAAGGTAATCGGCTACATGCCGGTGTACGTTCCACGCGAGATCATACATGCCGGCAACATGCTACCCTTGGGTATCCTTGGTGGCGGCGACAACATGGAAGTCATCCATGGCGACGCCTATTACCAGAGCTACATCTGCCGAATCCCGCGCTCAACCATTGAACTGGCCATCACCAAGCGGCTTGATTTCGTCGACGGCATGCTGTTCCCGTCCATCTGCGACGTCATCCGCAATCTTTCCGGTATGTGGAAAATGATGTTCCCGCAGGTCTACGTTCGTTATTTCGACGTACCCCAGAACTATAAATCCGAGATCGGCGGCAATTATTACGCCCACGAACTGCACGAACTGAAGGAAGGCCTCGAAGGCGTTGCCGGACGCAAGATCACGGATGAAGACATCCGCCGTTCGATCGCCGTTTACAACGAAAACCGCAAGCTGGTGAATGAAGTCTATAACCTGCGCACCCGGGAACCGTGGAAAACACCATCGTCTGAAGTCTATCTGCTTATGCGCGCCGGCATGGTGCTGCCGGTGGAAGAACATTCGCAACTGATCCAGGATTATCTTGCCGCCGCCGAGGCCGAGGACCGGCCCATGCGCGACAATTGCCGTATTATTCTTCAAGGATCGTTCTGTGAACAGCCCCCGCTTAACCTGGTAAAATCCATCGAACTTTCAGGCTGCTACATCGTCAACGACGATTACATGCTGGTCAGCCGATGGCTCCTTGAGGATGTCTCCACCGATGGCGATCCCATCGCCAATCTGGCCGAATCCTTCATCAAGCATTCTGCCGAATCGGCGGCCAAGTACGAACCCGACGGATCCCGCAAGGGCCAGTTCCTGATCGACGATGTGAAAAACCGCGCCGCCGAAGGCGTAATCTTCGCGGCCCCCAGTTTTTGCGATCCGGCGTTACTGGACCGGCCGATGCTGGCCCATGCGCTCACCCGCGAAAACATTCCCTACATTTCATTCAAGTACGCCGAAAATTCAGGGCAGATGCAGCCGATTCGCGAACAGGCAGGCACATTCGCCGACACCATCAAACTATGGAGCGAAGCATGAGCACCGCACCGAAAAAGGAAGACGTCATCAAAGAATCTTCGATGCTGAAGCAGAAGGAGATGATTGCCAATAACTACGAAAAAATGACCCACGCCAAGGAACTGGGACTCAAGGTCGCGTCGACCTACGTTCCCGGAAACCTCAATGAACTTCTCATGTGTTTCGGCATTCTCAACAACCTGCCGGAAATCAATGCCATTCAGAACGGCATGCGCAAGAAAACAGGCGCCATGATCATGGACGCGGAAAAGATGGGCCATTCGGAAGACGTCTGCACCTACGTTAAAGCCGATATCGGCAACATGGCGAAAGGCTCGATCGCCCCCAACGGTTTGCCCATGCCCAATCCGGATCTGCTGCTGCTTTCTTACACCGGCTGCTTCACTTTTATGAAATGGTTCGAACTGCTGCGCGATGAGTACGGCTGCCGCACCGCAATGCTGCATGTGCCTTACGAAGGCGACGGCAAGACTACCCCGAACATGCGCGATTACGTGGTTAAACAGATCAAGGAAGAAATTATCCCGACCCTTGAGGAAGTTTCTGGCGTCAAGTTCGACATCGATAAATTGCGTGAATTCCTGAAGAAATCCGCCAAGGCCGAGGATGACGTTGTCTGGGTCCTGGAAAGCGCCAAGAACCGGCCCAGCCCTATCGACGCCTACTTCGGCGGCGTCTATTACATTGGCCCCATCTTTACCGCCTTCCGCGGCACCGATGATGCCGTCGAATACTACCAGATGCTGCGCACCGAAATTCAGGCCCGCATCGACGCCGGCAAGGGCCCGATAACCCCGGAAGGCGAAATGAAGGAAGAAAAATACCGCTTGGTGGTCGAAGGCCCGCCCAACTGGACCAGTTTCCGCGAATTTTGGAAAATGTTTTACGACGAAGGCGCCGTCGTCGTTTCCAGCACTTACACCAAGGTCGGCGGCGTCTATGATTACGACGGCTTCCGCCACGACCCGGACAAT
>JAOUPW010000022.1 GCA_029879665.1 Rhodospirillales bacterium
CGTAATACCTATATCCACCAGAATTTAATCCGGGGCAGGTTCGCAACTTCGGTTTTTCCTAAACATCTAATTTCAAAAGTTTTATCAGGTTTCCGTTAAGGACGGCCTCGATATCGTCTTGGCTAAGTCCGGGAACGCTCAAAAGATGTTCGATCGGGTTAACATTCGTCATCCCGTATGGATGATCGGTCCCCAGAACCAACTGCTCGATTCCACATTCGTTGATCAGGTGGGTTAGATTCTCGGTATTGTAAACCAAGGTATCGAAATAGATCTGACGGAGATATTCGCTCGGTTTTTTGACTTCATTGCCACGTCCGCCACGATCGGCGCTGTTGTGCCCATGATCGAATCTCCCGATATAGCTCGGCAGGTATCCCCCGCCATGGGCGGCGACAATCTTGAGACCGGGGAATCGATCCAACGTTCCTTCATATATTAGGTGCGCCAACGCCACAGTCGTTTCCAGGGGATTGCCGATGATGTTCTCGAGAAATCCCTTCCCCGCGAGTCGCTCCTTCGGATCGGGAAACCCTCTCGGGTGTATGAAGACGACGGCACCCAATTCTTCCGCCTTGGCCCAGAAGGGATGAAACTTTGGATCCGACAGTTCCTCACCGTTGACACTACCGGTCACCATGCAACCTCGATGACCCAGTACTTTTACCGCATGATTCAATTGTTCCGCAGCCAAGTCGGGGTACTGCAACGCGACCGCGCCAAGTGGAACGAAGCGGTCGGGATGGGTGGCGCTGACCTCCGTCAGCTTCTCGTTTTGCAGGCGGACGATCTGATCCGCCAGGTCGCGCTCCGCCCAAAAGAAATATTGTCCGACCGAAATGCTTAGGACCTCCATATCGATCCCCATGCGGTCCATCTCCGCCAAGCGGACCGGAAGCTTCTCAACGGGCTTGAGAGGGCCTTGGGCGAAAGGGTTTTTGCCGTTCAGTTCGGGACGGCCTTCGATCAACGGCCAGACTTCCGAAACCTGGGAATGGGCATGCATATCGATCGTCAACATCCGCTTGCCGTTGATGGTCACCGGGCGCGGGGTATGGCTTTCGATGGTGGAGGGGTTTTTTGCACATGTGGGTTTATCGGCATGATAGGTGAGGTCACACCCGACGAATTCAATCCCGGTTCCCTGTAGATCGGTCATTTTGCGTTATCCTTTTCGTTCACCGTATCAACGGCAATCGTTGACATTTTCCGGTTGAGTCTATTTTGTTTTGGAACGGCGCTGTCAATTTTCATGTTTATATTGCTTAGAATTAAGGAAGTGACGGAATGATAAACGCAAAAGGCATCAGAGGGGTATCGTATTTTGATTGTCCAGGCGGCGGACAGGTCGTTGTCGATGGCACAACGGCTTATATCGGCCACCTCAAAGGACCTGAAGCGACGACCATTGTCGATGTCAGCGATCCGGCTAATCCGCGTCAAATCGCACAGCTCATGTGCGCCCATTCCGGGGTGCACGCCCACAAGGTGCGCGTCAAAAACGGACTTATGCTCACCAACTATGAGGCAAAGAGATATACAGGAACTCCCGATCCGGGTTTTGTCGGCGGCCTGTCCGTTTACGATATTTCAACTCCCAGCGATCCCCGTCGTATTTCCTTTTGGCCCTGCGCCGGCAGCGGGATTCATCGTTTCACTTTTGATGGCCGGTACGCCTACATATCGCCCGAAATGGAAGGTTACATCGGCAATATCGTTTTGATCCTGGACCTCCAGGATCCGGCCAAACCGAAAGAGGTTGGGCGCTGGTGGGTGCCCGGTCAATGGATTGCGGGTGGGGAGGAACCGACCTGGGAAGGAAACGCCTACCGTTGCCATCACCCCATCCGGCGTGGAAATCGCCTGTATGTCAGTTATTGGAAGGGGGGTTACTTTATCCTCGACATCGAGGATATGGCGAATCCGAAATGTATCGCCGGGCTCGATCAACGTAACGTTTACCCTTATCCAACGCATACGGTGCTGCCGTTGCCTCGGCGGCTCCAGGGGCGCGACGTCATGCTGGTTGCTGACGAAGATGTCGCTCGACCCGACGATTGGCCAGGTGCTTTCATGTGGTTGATTGATATTGAGGACGAAACCAATCCCGTACCGCTTTCAACATTCCAACTGGATCACGTTGACGGCAGTTCCCGACCGCCCCGATCCGGCTGTCATCAGCCGGTTGAGGAATTCGAGGGTACGGAAATTCCCGTGGCATGGTTCAGCGAAGGTTTGCGGATTGTCGATGTTTCCAACCCCCACAGTCCAAAGGAAACGGCTTATTTCGTTCCGCCGGTGCCTGAGGGCGAAGAGCGGGTGCAAAGTAATGATGTGTGCCTCGACGATCGCGGGCTAATTTACCTGATCGACCGGTGCCGGGGCCTGCATATTCTTGAACGAGAGTAATGCCCGGTGAGCATCCGCGTGTTTGAAGCGATTATATTTCCCAGGGCTTCGCCGGGAAGTTTATCCTGACGCAATGGTTGATAAAATATGCATCAGGAACAACCCTAAAGTTTCTGTTCGGGGAAAGGTTAGATTGACCAAATCGTAATACCGTAATACTATGCCACATAATTAAGAATAACTTTTACGATCCAATAGCGGGGGCAGGCGCGTGAAAGACGACTGGAAGACGATTGATACCGATCTCTTGATTATTGGCGGGGGGGTCGCGGGATGTATGGCCGCCATTCCCGCGCTTGAGGCCGGTCTCGATGTGGTTATTTGTGAAAAGGGCAAGGTTCTCGACCACTGCGGAAGCGTCGGCTGTGGAGTTGACCAGTATCTGACGGTTATGGACAGCGGGCCCGAGTGGGACACGCCCGAATTTCTGCTCAAGTATGTGCCTGAATTGACGGACGGCATCGTCGACATGGCCGTCACCAGCAAGCTCATTCACCAGATGCCCCGTATTTTCCGCAAGATCGAATCCTTCGGAGTCAACTTCAAGGACCCGCGAACGGACGACTATTATCGCCTTCGCTCCTTCGGTCTGCCGGGAACCTATCACGTCAATTTCGACGGCACCGACTTCAAAAAACTCATAGGCCAACAAGTGCGTCGCGCCAAGGGAGCCGTCCTCATGCGCACCATGGGAGTTCAGATCCTAACAGAGGACAACCGGGTTTACGGGGGGATTGCCTTTAATTTCCGGACCGGTGAATGGTACGCCATTCGTGCGAAGGCCGTAATGCTTGCGACCGGCGACGTTAACCGCATTTCGAAAAACGCATCCGGCGTCGCCTTTGATAGCTGGCATTGCCCCTATAACACAGGCGACGCGCAAGCCATGGGATATCGTGCCGGCGCCACCTTGGCGAATATGGAATCCGTCGAGACAACGCTAACTCCGAAAGGATTTTCATCCCAGGGACTTAATGCGTTGGTCAGCCTAGGGGCGCATTTTCTCAACAAAGACGGCGAAAGGTTTATGTTCAAATACACTGAAAAAGGCGAAAACGCCCGGCGGGCGGTTATCGCCGATGCCGTGATTAACGAATACCTTCTCGGCAATGGTCCTATTTACGTTGATTGCAGCGTTATGCCCAAGGCGGAACTCGACTTTCTCGAAGAAACCCTGCAAGTCGACCGTTACACCATGCCGGCATTCTATCAGCAGAAAAAACACGATATACGGACGCAACCGATTGAAGTTTCAGTTTCCGAGCTCAGTATCCGCCGCAGCGGTGTGTATTTCCGCGGCAGCGGCCTTGCGGTCGATACCAATGGGGAGACGTCGATCGAGGGATTGTTCTCCGCCGGCGATTGCGCAACGGTCAGCGGCGGCGTCGCGGGAGCTGCCGTGCTAGGACATATGGCGGGCGAGGGTGCGGTTCAAAGAATTCAAAGAACCTCGGATAAACGGCCCGAGATTGATTCCAGGATGGCGGAAGACATCCGCGCCGGGGCGATGGCACATATAGGCCGTCAGGAAGGGGATAGCTGGCAACAGTTCGAGGAAAAAACCCGGCAAACCGTCACTGATTATGTCGGCTTTCGCCGAACCGATAAGGGGCTGAAAATGGCCCTTGAAACTCTAAAGTCCTTGGCCAAGAAGGAACCCGAATTAAAGGCGGATGATCTACATGGTTTGATGCGAGTGCACGAATCTCAAAACATACGCCTCAATGCCGAGATTATGGCTCAGGCCTCCTTATCCAGAAAGGAAACGCGGACCGGGGCCTCCCATTGGCGATTGGATTATCCGGATACGGATAATGAGAACTGGCAAAAATTCATTCTTGTCGATCGGGGTAAGAATGGACCGGAGCTGCGGACACTGGATTGTAGCCGCCCCCTATCAGACGGTTTCTCTCGCACCAAGAGCAAAGGGGCCGCAGCGTAGCGGGAGATGGCATATGTCGGATAGCAAACAAAAAGTCCATAATCCCATTCAGATCAATACGGAAACATGTATCCGGTGTGATTTTTGCGACTGGATCTGCCCCGGCGATCTTATCTATCACGAGGATGGCAACAAGGAGCATCTGCCTGTTGTCGCATATCCAGATGAATGCTGGTTCTGCGGGCTTTGCCAAAAGATTTGTCCCGTCGATGCCATCACGATTATTTTTCCGGAGCAGATGATCAATAATAAAACTGATGTGACAACTTTGCTGGGTAAGGTCGTTGAATAAGATCCCATGTAACTTTAGCCCGGTGAATGTGCGTTGAAGATAATTCCCGCTGAGGTGGTCCCTAATGCTTGAAGCCATCGTCGACGGCCTTACGGCCCTGTTAACTCCGCAAGCCGGTTTATTTATGTTTATCGGCGTAATCTACGGTTTGGTGGTAGGAATATTGCCAGGCCTAGGTGGGATTGTGGCGATGGCTCTGCTGCTTCCGTTTGCCTATGGTTATGAAACCCCAGCGATGTTGGCGCTACTGCTTGGCGCGCACATCGCCACCATTTGGGGTAGTTCGGTAACGGGTATTTTGTTCAAGGTTCCCGGAGCAGCCAAGAGCCTCGCACTTATATTCGACGGCTATCCATTAACCCTGCAAGGTCAGGCAAGCCGGGCGCTGGGAGCCTCGGCTACAGCCGCATTGTTGGGGGGCATTATTGGCGCGATCTTTCTGGCCATCAGCATTCCCATCGTACGTCCCGTCATGCTTTACCTCGGGCCGCCTGAATATCTCATGATGGCGCTATGGGGGCTTACTATCATCGCCACGTTTAGCGAAGGCTCGCTTCTTAAGGGATTGGTCGCCGCCTGCATCGGCGTGCTCATCGCTTTCATCGGTATGGACCCGGTTACGGCGACGCCCCGGTTTACCTTCGACAGCATTTTCCTGCTTGACGGAATTTCTTTTCCGGTTGCCATGATTGGCCTCTTCGCAGTTTCCGAAATGATGAAGCTCTTTGTCAAAGGCGGCTCCATTCTGGACCGGGATGTAACGAATGAGGATAGTTCGGTCCTGGACGGCGTTAAAGATGCGTTTCGGCACTGGTGGCTGGTGGTGCGGTCAAGCCTGTTGGGCGTATGGATCGGAGTGCTCCCCGGGATCGGGGCCAGCGTCGGTGGTATTGCTGCCTACGCCCATGCTGTGCAAACCTCAAAAACCCCAGAACGTTTTGGCAAAGGTGCGATCGAAGGCGTTATCGCTCCAGATGCGACGGTAGGCGCCAATGAAGGCGGTGGTCTTATGCCGACCCTCGCATTTGGCATTCCGGGCGGGGAAAGTATGGCTATTTTGCTGATTGCTTTTATCAGCATGGGGGTTACACCCGGCCCGCAAATGCTGACAAATAACCTCGATCTGGTCTTCACCATGATGTGGATTATCGTCCTCGCCAATGTGATGACGACATTGATTGGTCTTGTGTGTACCCCCTATTTGGCGCGTCTGCCTTCAATGAACCCCAACCTTATGATCCCCTTGGTTTTGTCGGTGTGCTTCATCGGTGCTTTTGCCACGCGTGGCCATATTGAAGATGTTGTCGTTGCCACTGTGTTCGGCGGGATTGGCTACATCATGGACAAGTACAATTATTCAAGGGCCAACTTGGTTATTGGAATGGTCTTGGCCGAGATGATTGAACGCAATCTGCATATTTCGCTCTCGCTTTATGGCGACAGCTTTATCTTCACCCGGCCGATCACTCTGACAATGTTTATCTTTATTATCGTGACTACGGCAATGCCATTTATTCGGAACTGGCGGCGGAATCGGGCTCTGGCAACTGAAACTGGGGGTGTCCAATGAGCAGGCACACTCAAGAAAATATTCTTGCTTTTGTCCTCCTTTGTTTCTTCGTGGGGATAATCATCCTCAGCAGTGAATATGGGCCAAGGGCGAGACTGGTCCCGATACCGATTTCTGTGCTCGGCATGATCCTGCTCGCCATTCAAATTATTTGGCAGAACTTGCGCCCGGCGGATGAGCTGCATGTGGATGTTCTCGAATTTCTTACCAAACAAGAAATAAAACCGGGCGAAACTGAGGGTTCCGTTCAGGCTTCTTCCTCCGCACCGGAGCCCGTACATACGGCATCCAAAAATCCAGCGGAAAGTGGCGGTTTGACGAGCAACATGCGAGAAACCGTCGCCTTTGGAAAAGTTATTCTTTTTACAGGCTTATTCCTTCTGTTTGGTCCTATTCCTTCGATTTTTATATTTACCTTTGGATATTTTTTCTTAAGCCGCCATTTTTCGTGGCAGAAGGCGCTTTTTTATAGCGCAGTGTTTAGTGCTGTTATTTATGGATTGTTCGTGGAAGGTCTTCAAATCCAACTCTATCATGGCGTTCTGGATCCATTGATAAACAATTATTGAATCATGTTTGAGCTGTTGCACGTTATTTAGCGAACATAACAATAAGAAAAAACTTCAACCTTAAGTAAACAGTGGAGGAAAATATTATGAAAACACTTTGGAAGACGGCTTTCATAAGTGCTTTTGTCCTTGCCTTGTCGGCTATGCTTATCCCATCCGCCGGTCAGGCAGCGTCGGGATTCTATGATGGTAAGGTCATCACACTGATCGTGCCAAATAGCCCAGGTGGCCGTATGACACGTTATGCCCGACTTTATGCGCCTTATATCGCCCAATACTCTGGCGCCAAAGAGGTGCGGATCGTTAATAAGAAAGGCGGCGGCGGTGTCAAGGGCACCAATTTTCTGTGGTCTTCAAAGCCGGATGGATCGACAATTGCCTTTACCAGTGTTCCGACGCTGATTCTGGCGCAGCTTTCAGGCAGCAAGGCGGTGCAGTTCGACGCCACAAAGTTCGTTTATCTGGGGCGTGCCGCAACCGAACCTCGCGTGATGGTCGTCGGTGGAACATCTAAAATCAAATCGATCCAGGATGTTCAGAAAATGGGCCGCCCGTTCGTCAACCCCTCGCAGGGAACGGATGAAGATTTTTACACTCTCGCGGTACTTGGCGATTCCCTGGACTTCAAACTCAAGATTGTCACGGGTTATGAAGGACAGGCGGACACGGGTGTAGCCATCATCAAAGGGGACGGAGACGGCTTGTTGACTTCATGGGCATATACCATTCCCTTGATCAAGAACGGAGATATGCGTCCTATTTTGACGATCTGGCAGGATCGTCATCCGGATTACCCCAATGTTCCCAGTGTTCTGGAAATGGTTAAGGGTGATAAAAAAGATGCTGTGCAGGCCATCGTCAATATGCTTGCCATGCATCGCGGTTTCTTTGGTCCGCCCAACATGGATCCCAAAGCCACGGCAGCTCTGCGCGCTGCGATTTCTAAAGCTTCAGCGGATTCCAAGCTTCAGGCGGAAGGAAAGAAACAAGGGTTGATCTTGCTTCCTTCCGATGGAGAAACGGAACAGGCGCGGATCGTGCAGATCACTAAGGCAAGTCAGGGGATAGTGCCGGTGCTTAAGGCTGCCCTGCAATCGATTAAGTAGCTAAGAAGACTTGAATGGCCAGTAAGGGTTGTCCGCCGAAGGAAGAATGCGGGCGACCCTTACGGCTTTCTTGCATGAACAGATTTTAGGTATCGCCATCAAGTAGGCGCATTACTTCCTCGGCAGCCTTATGAGCTTCTTCAATGGTAATGCGTTCGGCTTCTTCGGCGTCCCTTTTTTTAATCGCGGCCAGTATTGCCCGCAGGTTTTTGATGCTTTCCCGTGAGCGCACAACGGAACGTTTTGGATGGGTCAGACCAAGCGCCCGCCAACGCCAAATTCGGGCATGCAGCATGGCCAGCATGGAGCCCAGGGACTCGCTGTTCGCCCCTTCGTACAGTGCATCGTAAAACTTGTTTTTGGTGTCCAGTACATGCTCGGCGTTTCCCTGATTATAAGCGTCGATAACGATCTCAAGGGCGTCACTGAGATTCTTAACCTGTTCCTTACTGGCATTTTCCACAAACAGGCGTGCGGTAAGCCCTTCCAGCACAGCCCGGATGCGGTAAAGATCCTTCGCTTCCGCGGCGGTCAGTTCACGCACCACCGGGCCAGTATTGGGAATGATTTCAATCAGCCCTTCGGTTTCGAGCTGGCGCAAGGCTTCGCGGATGACAGTGCGCGACACTCCCATCATTTGAATCAGTTCACGTTCGGTTAGCCGCTGTCCTGGGGCGAGCTGTCCCGTAATGATGGCTTGGCGCAGACCGTCAAGCACCTGCTGACGCAGGGGTGCGGCCTGTTTTTGGATTTTGAGCATGGGGTCTTTGTCCATGATTTCGGATTACCCCATAGTAATACTATAATACTAAGCCTTGACCAAGCCGTAATACCGTAATACGGTAAGAAAATACGTTCATTATTTCAATCTGCAAGGAGCCACCGTTCTATGAGTACGGATCCAGTGAAACTCGGCATTGTCGGCCTCGGCCGTTGGGCCAAGGTGCTTAGCCGCGCCGCTAAAAAATCCAACAAATTCGTAATATCTGCCGGCTATAGCCGTTCTGAGGATAAACGCCAGGCGTTTCAGGCGGAACTCGGAATCCCCGCCGTGCCCGATATGAAGACGCTGCTTTCCGATCCGGAGATCAAGGGCGTGATCCTGACCGTGCCTAACGAGCAACACCTTCCGGTAGCGGAAGAAGTCGCCAAGGCGGGAAAGCACGTCTACACAGAAAAACCGATCGCCAATACCCTGGAAAACGGCCTAAGACTGGAACAACTGCAACAACAGTATGGCGTGAAGGTGATGGTTGGCCACAGTGCGCGGTTGTTGAAAGGCACGCGCATGATCAAGGAAGCTATCAACCGTGGCGAATTGGGAACGGTTGCCCTGATCGAGGCGAATTTTTCTAACGAACGCGCCCTTGAACTCACTCCCGATACTTGGCGTTGGTACAAGGACAAGGCGCCGGGAGGTCCACTCTCGCAGCTCGCGATCCATCAGTTCGATGCCATCCATTATCTTGGCGGCGAAATTTCTGAGGTTTCCTCAATGGCGTCGAAGCTCTCTCCGGTGGGCGCCGAAGTGGATGATCAGTCTCTGACTTTGGTCAAATTTGCTGATGGCAAGCTTGCCTATATCGGATCGTGCTGGACTTCACCGGGCATATATTCGATCAGGGTATTTGGCTCCAAAGGCCTGATGCACTATGAGCTTGATTTCAGCACATGGGATACGCCGGATAAATTACACGAATCGTCCACCCTCTATATCCAGCGCGGCAAAGATGGTTATAGCAAGCGGGAAGTTCTTGAATTGCCGCCGGGAGATATGTTCCGCGATGAACTTGAATTGTTTGCCCAAGCTTGCATCAGCGGAGATTTGCCCGAACTTACAGCGCATGATGGAAATGTCGCTCTGGCCGTGGTTAATGCGGCATTGCATTCCATCGACAACAACGGTGTGAATGTTAAGTTAAGCGATGTTCTAGAAGGGGCGCGCTCCCGTATCTGAGCTCTCGAAAAGGAATCTGATTGGCTGAAAGAGTTTTGAGTCTTTATCACCTTTTCCGGAATTAACTATTCTTGGATAATTCTGGTTTGGAATTTATGGGACGAATTAGTTATGACACAATTACCCAGTCGTTATTTTACCGATCTCACTCAGCCGGAAATAGCGAAACAACTGAAAAAAAATCCACTGGTTATTCTGCCTGCAGGCAGTGTCGAGCAGCATGGTCCGCATCTGCCGGCAGGTACGGATATTTTTGCAGCCAACGTGATCAGCCATGCAGTGGCGGAACGAATGGATGGTCTGGTTCTTCCCGGAGGTCCATTAGGCGTTACCCCCATGCATATGCCGTTCGAGGGGACAATTACGCTTTCACCCGATACTTATATGCGGGTGGTGAAGGAAACCTGCATCTCTACCGCTCAGCATGGTGCTAAATATGCATTGATTCTAAACTGGCACGAAGGAAATATCCCTTCTCTCGCCATTGCCGCGGAACAACTTCATCGCGACCATGGCATGACCATGTTAACTGTGCAGGCTTGTTACGTCGCGGCTGAACTCTATGGCAAAGATTGCGGCGGTCTCACCCACGGCGGCGAAATAGAAGCTCTCGCTGTGCTTGCCTATCGGCCCGATCTTGTGCACCTAGACCGTATTGATTATTCTTCGGACCATGATATTGGGCGCAAGATGGATAAGCTGCGCCGCACACGTTCCTATCAACCGGTTCTGACCGACGTTCGGTCATTCGCACCAACAGGTTGGTATGGAAGCCCCGAGCATGCGACCGTGGAAAAAGGCGAACGCATGCTGAACGATATCGCTGACGCAATCGCCACTGAAGCATCAGATATATTCCGCCAACTTGACATGGTGCAGGGCGGGGTCGCGGAGGTAACGAGCCTTAGGGAAGTCGGAAAGGCCTAACTGGACAGGAAACGGGTATATCCCAATGCCCGGAAATATCATGGCAAAGGTCATTAAACCGTCGGAAGCGCGGAAACTGGATCTTCCTGGAAGAAGTTCCTTGGAAATTGTTTCGGCGATAAACGGCTCTTCTTCCTTGACCTTGCGCCTTGTGGAAGTGCCGGTTCCCAAGCCGGGCGATTCGCCACGTAGTTTTCATTGCCATGACGGATTCGAGGAATGTATTTACGTCCTCTCCGGTCAGGGTACAGCCCGTACTGAAAGCGCGGAGCACTCCCTCACGGCGGGTGATACGATCCT
>JAOUPW010000423.1 GCA_029879665.1 Rhodospirillales bacterium
CGATTTCATCATCGATACCCATGATCACCCGATTGTCGACCCGGTCTGGGAATTATACGCCCGTGCAGTCTCGCGGTTCGGCAATGTCTCCACCATGATCGAACGGGACGACAACATTCCGCCGCTGTCCGACCTGATTGTCGAACTGCATCGGGCGCGAACTGTTGGTCAGCACGCACTTAATAGCCACGCCACGAATGAACACGCTGCTTGAATTTGATATCCGCCATGATCGAGATAAATAAAATAAGCTCGCTACCCGAACTTCAGTTCGCCTTTCAGGATTATCTTTTGGGCCGGTCGCGGTCATTTGAAGACGAAGTCTTTGACGGCCCCAGAAACGGACGCCGGGAACTGCTTGCCGTTTATGCCGATGCCTATGTCGCCCGGATCATGGAAGTCTTGAGTGAGGATTACGGAGGCGTTCACACCCTATTGGGAGACGACGGGTTCGTTGACATCTGCCGCGCCTATATCGCCGCCTATCCCTCGCATCATCCGTCCATTCGCTGGGCCGGACGGCATATGGCGGAATTCCTGTCAAAGATGGAGCCCTATTCCGATCATCCCGCCCTCGCCGATATGGCGGCGTTTGAGTGGGCCATGGGCGAAGCCTTCGATGCCGATGACGCCCCGCCGGCGGGCGAAGAGATCCTCGCCGGGATTGCGCCCGAACAGTGGGGCGGCCTGACTTTCGGCTTTCATCCCTCCCTCCGCCGCGTGGTCTTATCAACGTCGGTCGTGGAATTTTGGACTGCCACGGACGGCGGCAATGCCACACCCGGCGCTCCGCCGCATGCCCTCGACGACCCCGTCGCCGTCTTGATATGGCGGGCGCAAAGCACCTTAAAGGTTCATTACCGGGAAATGACCGAAGACGAAGCCCGGGCCTTGGACGATGCCATCCGCGGCAAGACCTTCGCCGACGTCTGCGCTGTGCTGGGCGAATGGCATGAGGCAGATGAAGCGCCCTTCCGGGCCGCCTGCATCCTCAAATCGTGGCTGGAGTCCGGCCTGATCGTGGCGGTCAACGCCTAGTCAGGTAATCCGCTGACGCACGGCGGCGGAAACGAATTCGCTGATCACGACCACGGCGAAAATGGCGACCAACAACACTGACACCTGTTCCCAGCGAAACAGGTTCATGGTCGAATACAACAGGATTCCGATGCCGCCGGCGCCGACGAAGCCGAGCACGGTGGATTCGCGGATGTTGATGTCCCAGCGGTAGACGGTGGTGCCGTAGATCACCGGCAGCACCTGGGGCAGGATTCCATACCACAGCACCTGAAGCCGGGACGCGCCGGTGGCTTCGATGGCTTCCACCGCGCCTTCGTCGATTTCCTCGATGGCTTCGGCCACCAGCTTGCCCATGAAGCCGACGGAACGAAACGCAATAGCCCAGATACCGGCGATGGGGCCGGGGCCGAAGATGGCGACGAACAGCAGGCCCCAGACAACGGTGTTGACCGAACGGGACGCCACCAAAATGAACCGACCGATGGCCCAGGTGAGCGAATTGAAGGTGGTGTTGCGGGCGGCGAGAAACGCGATGGGAAAGGCGATGAAGACGGAAATGATGGTGCCCAAAGTAGCAATATGAATGGTTTCGATCAGGGCGTGCAGGACTTCGTCTAACACGTTCCAATCGGGCGGCACCATGCGGGTAAACAGGTCCATCGCCTGTTCCATGGCATCGGATAAATATTCCCAGGGCAGATCGAGATTGTGCAGCGACCAGGCGGCGATGAAGACGGCGCCCACGTACCAGGCATAGCGGGTCAGGGTTTGGCGCGGGGTGAAACGACGCCAGATTTCCGGGTACTTGAGGGCGTGTTCCGCCGGGCTCATCGGAGACGGCTCCGGACCCAGTTGGAAAAGATCTCACCGATAAAAACCAGGGCAACAATACTGAGCAGAATCGCAAGACTGAAGTCATAGTCATAACGCTTGAAGGACGCCGCCAGCACCTGGCCGATACCGCCGCCGCCGACAATCCCGACCACGGTGGAATGGCGGATGTTGGCATCCAGCCGATAGATGGAAACCCCCAGATAGCGGGGCAGGGCCTGGGGCGAGATGCAGTAGATCAGCAATTTTGGAAAACTTGCGCCGGTGGCGCGCACCGCTTCAAGTTGCCCGGGCGGCAGATTTTCGATGTCTTCCGCCAGCATCTTGGAAATGAAGCTGATCGAAACGACGATCAGGGTCAGCACGCCAGCCAGCGGCCCGAAGCCAACGATCTTGACGAAAAAGATTGCCCAAATGATCTCGTGGAAGGTGCGCGTCAGAACGATGATGAACCGGGCCACCAAATATACCGGCCGGGGCGCCAGATTGGACGCTGCGCACAGACCCAGCGGCACCGCCAGAACCATGCCGAATAAACTGGCGGCCAGGGCCATCTGCACGCTGACCAGCAATTCGCGGGACAATAGTTCCCAACGGCTGAAGTCGGGGGGGAACATGCGGGCGAACATATCCCCGGCCCGGGGCAAGCCATGAGCCACGCGCGGCCAGTCAATGTCCAGCGAACCCACCGACCAGAAGACATAAGCCACCGCCAGGGTGACAAGACCGTAGCGGTAGACGGGATTCTCGATCAGCTTGATGGTGTGCCATTCAAGCTTTTCGGCTGCCGCCGATTGAGCCGGCGCCGTCATCCGGCGATTGCCTCCCCGTTCAGGTTGGTCTTCTCCACCGGTTCCGCGCCGCCGTCGGTTTCATCTCCGTTGTCGGCCTTGCGGATGGTGGTGCTCCAATCTTCCTCTCCATAGATCTCGGTCAGCACCTCGGCGGTGACGTCGGCGGCGGTGCCGTCGAAAACGATTTCGCCCGCCCGCAGACCGATAATACGGTCGGAAAAGGTCTGCGCCAGAGCGACGTCGTGGATGTTGACCAGCGCCGGTGTATTGCGTTCGTGGGCCAGTTCCACCAGAATCCGCATGATCTGGCGCGAAGTCTTGGGGTCCAAGCTGGCGGTGGGCTCGTCCACCAACAACAAGTCCGGCGCCTGCATCAGCGCCCGGGCAATGCCGACC
>JAOUPW010000424.1 GCA_029879665.1 Rhodospirillales bacterium
TCCTTTCCAGATTCTTGATTTTATCGGTCTTCAGTTAACGCAGGTTATTTAATACGCGGGTCGAGACTTCCCGATTCATATCTCGAGGTCATTTCATCAAGGAATATTGGCTTGATTTTTCCCGCGTTTCCGGCGGTGCCGAATGCTTCATAACGGGCCTTGCAGATTTCCTTCATTCCGTCCTGCGCTTCTTTCAGGTACTTGCGTGGGTCAAAGTTTGCGGTGTTTTCCGCAAGGTGCCTGCGGATGGAACCGGTAGAGGCCATGCGCAGATCGGTATCGATGTTGATCTTGCGTACCCCGTGTTTGATGCCTTCGACGATTTCTTCTACCGGTACGCCGTAGGTCTGGCCCATTTCGCCGCCGTAGCTGTTGATAATCTTGAGCCAATCCTGAGGCACCGAGGACGAACCATGCATCACCAGATGGGTGTCCGGAATCCGGGCGTGGATTTCCTTGACTCGTTCAATGGCGAGGATATCGCCGGTAGGCGGGCGCGAAAACTTATAGGCGCCGTGGCTGGTACCGATTGCAATGGCCAGCGCATCGACCTTGGTTGCCTTGACGAAATCGGCGGCTTCATCGGGGTCGGTGAGAAGCTGATCGTGGCTCAATTTTCCTTCCGCGCCGACACCATCCTCGGCTTCCGCTTCGCCGGTTTCCAGCGAACCCAGACAGCCCAGTTCCCCTTCCACCGAAACACCGCAGGAATGTGCCATATCCACCACCTTGGCGGTCACTTCCGCGTTATATTCATAAGATGCCGGGGTCTTGCCGTCTTCTTTCAGCGACCCGTCCATCATCACTGAGGTAAAGCCGGACTGGATGGAACGCTGGCAGACACCGGGAGACGTTCCGTGATCCTGGTGCATAACCAGCGGAATATGGGGATAGGCCTCCGCCGCCGCCAGGATCAGATGACGCAGGAATTGTTCGCCCGCGTATTTGCGTGCGCCGGCGGATCCTTGCAGGATCACAGGACTATCGGTCTCGTCGGCCGCTTCCATGATGGCCTTGACCTGTTCCATGTTGTTGACGTTAAACGCCGGCAGTCCGTAATCGTTCTCTGCCGCGTGATCGAGGAGTTGTCGCATTGACACCATTGGCATTTTTTATTTCTCCCTATTGAATTCCAACTGACCCGTATCGTTACATCCGCGCCTTGGCGGCGGCAACGACGGCGGCGGCGGTTATGCCGAAATATTCATAGAGTTCCTCGGCCGGAGCCGACGCGCCAAAGCCCGTCATGCCTACAAATCCGCCGTTTTCTCCAATATATCGTTCCCATCCGAAGGATACGGCGGCTTCCACGGCCACCCGGACCGTGCCCGTCCCCAAAACCCCGTTACGGTATTTTTCGTCCTGGGCGTCGAACAGTTCCCAACACGGCATGCTGACGACGGCGGTCGAGACCCCCTCCCCTTGCAGGATGTCGCGAGCGTCCATGGCGATGGAGACTTCCGAACCGGTGGCAAGCAGGGTTACCTTGCGTTCGCCGCCGTCGGCTTCTGCGATCACATAAGCGCCGCGCGCCGACAGGTTTTCTGCGTCATGCTCGGTGCGCAGAGTCGGAATTCCCTGGCGCGTCAGCACCATGCCCGAAGGCGTGGAATTTTCCACCAAGGCGATGGCCCAGCATTCGGCTGTTTCAACCGGATCGCAGGGACGGAAGACATTGAAATTGGGGGTCGCGCGAAGCATGGCCAGGGTTTCGACCGGCTGATGGGTCGGGCCGTCTTCGCCCAGACCGATGGAATCATGGGTCAGCACATAGATGACTCGTTGTTCCATTAACGCCGAAAGACGGATCGCGCCTTTCATGTAATCGGCAAAAACCAGGAAAGTTCCCGAATATGGAATAAATCCGCCGTGCAGCGCCATGCCGTTCATAATCGCGGCCATGCCGTGTTCGCGGACGCCGTAATGAATGTAGCGGCCGTCGTAATTGGCGGATGAAACCGCTGTATCAGTACTGGACGTCTTGGTGTTGACTGAACCGGTCAGGTCGGCGGAGCCGCCGATCATTTCCGGAATGGCCGCGGTTAGAACTTCCAGCGCCATGCCCGATGCCTGTCGGGTTGCAAGTTTGGGCGCTTCTTCCGACATTTTCTTCTTGTGATCATTGAGTGCGTTCTGCCAGCCGTCTGGCAGAGTGCCGGAGGCAACCCGTTCGAATTCGGATTTGTCGGAGCTGCTTTTCAGCCGCCCTTCCCAGGATTCTCGGTCGGCGGCGCCCCGCGCACCGGCAGCACGCCAGGACCCCAGAACATCTTCGGGAACGACGAACGGTTCATGAGCCCATCCCAGAGCTTGACGAGTAAGCGCGATTTCCTCATCACCCAGGGGCGCGCCGTGGGTCGAGGCCGTGCCGCCCTTGTTGGGCGCGCCGAAACCGATCGTGGTCTTGCAAGCGATCAGGGACGGGGTCGCGGTCTTCCGCGCCTTATCGATGACGGCTTCGATGGCCGCCGGATCATGACCGTCAATGGATTGAGTATCCCAGCCTGAGGCTTGAAACCGCTTGATCTGATCATCGTTGACGGTCTTGTTGGTGGGGCCGTCGATACATATGTCGTTGTCATCCCAAAGCACGATCAGCTTGCCGAGCTTCTGATGCCCGGCGAAGGAGATAGCTTCCTGGCTGATGCCTTCCATCAGGCAACCGTCGCCGGCAATGGTATAGGTGTAATGATCGACCAGTTTGTCGCCGTAGCGGGCGTTCATCATTCTTTCCGCCAGCGCCATACCGACGGCGGAGCTGATGCCCTGACCCAGGGGGCCGGTGGTGGTTTCGATACCGGTGGCGTGGCCGTATTCCGGATGACCGGCCGTTTTCGATCCCATTTGGCGGAAGTTTTTCACTTCCTCCAGGGTCATATCTTCGTAGCCGGTAAGGAACAACAAGGAATACATCAGCATGGACCCGTGCCCGGCAGAGAGAACGAAACGGTCTCGGTCATGCCATTTCGGCGCCTTTGGATCGAACTTCATGAATTTTGTGAACAAAACCGTCGCGACATCAGCCATC
>JAOUPW010000023.1 GCA_029879665.1 Rhodospirillales bacterium
AGCGGCCGAGAACATCGACAAGGAAGAAGCCGACAAGCTGGCGGCCAAGATGATGAAAGGTGTCTTCACCCTTGAAGACATGGCAAAACAATTTAAGCAGATCAAAAAAATGGGCGATATGCAGGGCCTTTTAGGCATGTTGCCGGGGGCTGCAAAGGTCAAGCAGCAGATGGCCCAGGCCAATGTGGATGACAAGATGATCTCGCGCCAGGAAGCAATCATCCTGTCCATGACTCCGGCTGAACGTCGCAACCCGAAAATTCTTAACGGTTCGCGCCGCCGCCGCATTGCCGCCGGCTCCGGTTCCACGGTGCAGGAAGTCAACCGTCTGCTCAAACAGTTTCTGCAGATGAGCAAAATGATGAAGAAGATGGGTAAGTTGGGGAAAAAAGGAATGATGCGCGGTATGGGCGGAATGCCGCCGGGGGCATTGCCTCCGATGCCGCACCAGCGTTGACGCACACTACAGGTGTTAGTGCGTAAATTTTAAGAACGGCTAAACAATCGAAACACGTTGCATGGATTTAACCTAGAAAAGAGAGAAGGAAATAAATACGACATGTCTTTGAAAATTCGTATGGCCCGGGGCGGGGCAAAGAAACGTCCCTTCTACCGGATCGTGGTTGCGGATTCCCGCAGCCCCCGCGATGGCCGCTACATAGAAAAGGTCGGCTCCTACAATCCCATGCTGGCCAAGGACGCCGCCGACCGGGTGACTCTGGTCGAGGAACGCATCAAGTATTGGATCGGCGTCGGCGCCAAGCCCAGCGATCGCGTGACCCGCTTTCTTGCCCAGGCCGGGATATTGGAAAAGCCCGCTGTTCCGGAGCAGACAAAACAAAACCTGCCCCGGGCCAAGACCCAGGAACGAATGAAGGAAGCCGAGGAAAAGGCAAAAGCAGCCGAGGAAGCGGCCCAGGCGGCGGCAGAGGCGGCGGCAGAAGCGCCCGCTGAGGAAGCCCCGGCAGAAGCCGCGCCCGAAGAAGCGCCCGCTGAGGAAGCTCCGGCTGAACCGGCGGCGGAAGAAGAAAAGGCGGCCGGCTAACTCCTGGCCGCGGGTGACGGATCATGTTGGCGAAGCCTGGAAAACATCCGGACCGGCCCCTTGTTTGCCTCGGCGTGATCACGGGGCCGCGCGGATTGAAGGGCGAAGTCCGGATCAAAAGCTTCACCGGCGATCCCGCCATGATCGGCGCCTATGGGCCGCTCAGGGATGAGGATGGAAACCGTGTTTTCGATCTAAAGGTGACGGCGACCGCGAAGGGACAGGTGGTTGGCCGCATCAAGGGGGTGGACGACCGGACCGCCGCCGAAAATTTGAAGGGGACGCAGCTCTTCATTGAAAAGGCGGCCCTGCCGGAAACGGACGAGGATGAATACTACCATGCCGACCTGGTCGGCTTGCGGGCTGAACTCAAGGACGGCGGGTCGCTGGGAACGGTTCGGGCGGTATTCGATCACGGCGCCGGGGCGGTACTGGATATCGCCGGCGGTGAAGCGGGTGAAATCCTGGTTCCGTTTACGCGGGCGGCGGTGCCGGAAGTGGACCTGGAGGCGGGCCGGGTGGTGATCGATCCCCCCGCCGGGCTTTTGGAGCCCGGCGAGAAAGAAGAGTAAGCGCCCTAGCCGGGCATTTGGAGCCCGGCGAGAAAGAGAAGAGTAAGAGATGGTTAAGACAGACGGAAAAACGGCCTGGACAGCCAAGGTTCTAACCCTGTTCCCTGAGATGTTTCCGGGGCCCCTCGGCCTGAGTCTGTCCGGACAAGCCCTGAAAGACGGAATTTGGGCGCTGGAAACGGTGGACATTCGGGCTTTTGCGCGCGATAAACACCGCACCGTGGACGGGGCTCCCTTCGGTGGCGGGCCCGGCATGGTAATGGCGCCGGATGTGGTGGACGAAGCACTCACCGCCGCGCTGTCGGACGGGACCGAGGCCCCCCTGATTTACCTGACACCGCGCGGTCGTCCCCTGTGCCAGGACCGGGTGCGGGAATTAGCCGGCGGGCCGGGCGTGGTGTTGTTGTGCGGCCGGTTTGAAGGTGTGGATGAGCGGGTTCTCGAAGCCCGTCAGATAGAAGAAGTCAGCCTAGGCGATTTTGTTCTCTCCGGCGGAGAACCCGCGGCGATTGCCTTGATTGACGCCTGCGTGCGCCAGCTTCCGGGCGTGATGGGCAGCGAAGAGTCGCTGGCCGAGGAAAGTTTCGAAAGGGGATTGCTGGAATATCCCCAATATACCCGACCCCGGGATTGGCAGGGCCGGGAGGTTCCGGAGATTTTAATATCCGGGCACCACGACAAGATACGGGCCTGGCGCCTCGCCCAGGCAGAGGAAATTACGAAGGCGAGGCGGCCGGACCTGTGGTCCCGCTATACCGCCCGGATGGAAATGCAGCCCAAGGCTTGAAAACAAGTCCGGTGCGAAGATCATAGATTGAAGACGAAGGATAGAGTGTCATGAACGTTATTAAAGAACTTGAAAACGAACAGCTCGCAAAGCTGGTTCAGGAACGTCCCATTCCCGAATTCGCGGCCGGCGATACGGTGAAGGTCAACGTCAAGGTGGTGGAAGGCGCACGGGAACGCATCCAGGCCTATGAAGGCGTTTGCATCGCGCGCAAAAACGATGGTCTGAACTCATCGTTCACCGTACGTAAAATTGCCTCCGGCGAAGGTGTGGAAAGGGTTTTCCCGCTCTATTCCCCCAACATCTCAGGCATCGACGTGGTGCGCCGCGGCGATGTGCGCCGGGCCAAGCTCTATTACTTGCGCGGCCTTCGCGGTAAACGCGCCCGCATTTCGGAAAAGACCGACGGTTATGCCGCCAAGATCCTGGCCGAGGAAAAACAGATCGCCGATGGAATCAAGGCGGCCGCCAAGTCCAAGAAAAAAGGCAAAAGCCAAGAAGCAGCCAAGGCCGGCGGCGAAGAATAACGAGACAAGCCCGGGGCCCAAGCGTTTCAATAAGCATGGCAATAAGTATTGCTATACGACGTGGGCCCGAGGAATTGCGGGGGAGGAGTTTATAAGCATGGCTAAAACGCTGTTCGATAAAATCTGGGAAAAGCATTTGGTCGAAGTGCAGGACGACGGCACGTGCCTGCTCTATATCGACCGTCATCTGGTGCATGAAGTGACCAGCCCGCAGGCCTTCGAAGGCTTGCGCAACGAGGGCCGCAAGGTCCACCGCGTGGACGCGACCCTGGCGGTGGCCGATCACAACACACCGACCAAGGATATTGACAAGGGCATCACCAACGAAGACTCCCGTATTCAGGTGGAAGCCCTGGAAAATAACGTTCGCGAGTTCAACATTCCCTATTTTGATATGAGCGACATGCGCCGCGGCATCGTGCATGTGATCGGCCCGGAACAGGGCTTCACCCTGCCCGGCACGACCATGGTTTGTGGCGATTCGCACACCGCCACCCACGGCGCTTTCGGCTCGCTCGCCTTCGGCATCGGCACCTCGGAAGTGGAGCACGTACTCGCCACCCAGACACTGCTGCAACTGCCGGCCAAGAATATGCGCATCAATGTGGAGGGCGAGCTGCCCACAGGCGTTACCGCCAAGGACATTATTCTCGCGATTATCGGTAAAATCGGTACCGGCGGCGGCACCGGTCATGTGGTCGAATATACCGGCGATACCATCCGCAATCTGTCCATGGAAGGGCGGATGACCATCTGCAACATGACCATCGAAGCCGGCGCCCGTGCCGGACTGGTGGCGCCTGACGAAACCACCTTTGAATACCTTAAGGGCCGGCCGATGGCGCCCAAGGGCGCTGCCTGGGAAGCCGCCGTCGCCTATTGGAAAACCCTCAAGACCGACGACGGCGCCAAGTTCGACACCGAGGTCACGCTGAAAGCATCCGAGATCGAGCCCCAGGTCACCTGGGGCACCAGCCCGGAAGACGAGCTGCCCATTTCCGGCGTGATTCCCGACCCGGCGAACGAGCCGGACGAAGCCAAGCGGCGTTCAATCGAAAGTGCGCTCGAATATATGGGCCTCAAACCTGGCACGCCCTTGGCCGGAATTCCCGTCGATAAGGTTTTTATCGGGTCGTGCACCAACAGCCGCATCGAAGACCTGCGTGCCGCCGCCGCCATTGCCAAGGGCAGGAAGGTTGCTGCAACCGTGGGCGCTCTGGTGGTGCCTGGTTCCGGATTGGTCAAGGAACAGGCGGAAGCGGAAGGGCTCGATAAAATTTTTCTCGACGCCGGGTTCGAATGGCGCGAAGCGGGTTGTTCCATGTGTCTGGCCATGAACGACGACAAGCTGCAACCGGGCGAACGCTGCGCGTCCACCTCCAACCGCAACTTCAAGGGCCGTCAGGGCCGGGGCGGGCGCACCCATCTGGTCAGCCCGGCGATGGCCGCCGCCGCCGCCGTCACCGGTAAACTGACCGACGTGCGCGATCTGGATTAGGGGAAAAGTCATGGATAAATTCATCAAACTGACGGGCGTTGCCGCGCCGATGCCGATCGTGAACGTGGATACGGACATGATCATCCCCAAGCTGCACCTGAAAACCATCAAGCGGACCGGCCTCGGCAAAAGCCTGTTCGAGGAAATGCGCTATCTGGACGACGGCTCGGAAAACCCGAATTTCGTCCTCAACAAGCCCGCCTACCGGGAAGCTAAAATCCTGGTCGCCGGCGATAACTTCGGCTGCGGCTCGTCGCGAGAACACGCGCCCTGGGCTCTGCTCGATTTCGGCATCCGCTGCGTTATTTCCACCAGCTTCGCCGATATTTTTTACAACAATTGTTTCAAGAACGGCATCCTGCCGATCAAGGTTTCGGAAGAAGACCTGGCGAAACTGATGGACGACGCCGAGCGCGGCGCCAACGCGACACTCACCGTCGATCTGGAAAACCAAACCATTTCCGGCCCCGACGGCGGCACGGTTGAATTCGACATCGATCCCTTCCGTAAGCAGTGTCTGATGGAAGGTCTGGACGACATCGGCCTGACGATGAAGAAGAAAGCTGATATCACCTCGTTCGAGGACCAGCAAAAAATGTCCCAGCCCTGGCTGTACGGATAATCGTTTGAGGCCGGGGCGGACGGGGAAAACCCATGACCGGCTCCAATCTCACCTTTCGCGGCCTCACCCTGCGCAACGTCGAAGTGCCCCTGCGCCGGCCGCTGCTGACCCGCATCAAGACCTTCGAGACCATGGCTTTCCTGCTGATCGACCTGCTCACGGAGGAAGGGATCACCGGCCACGCCTACCTGTTCGGTTATTCACCGCGCGGCAACGCCAATTTCATCTCGCCCCTGCGCCAGATCGAAGAGATGCTGAAGGGAGCGGCGGTCGAACCCGAGGCGCTGTTCGACCGGGCCCGCGCGGGCCTGAGCCTGATGGGCCATTCCGGCATTGCCATGATGGCGATCTCCGGTTTCGATATGGCCTGCTGGGACGCGAAAGCCAAGGCCGAAGGTCGGCCGCTGTTCCGCCTGTTGGGCGGTGAAGCCGGCTCCATCCCCGCCTATAACAGTACGGGGCTCGGCATTATGGCACCGGACGCGGCGGCGGAAGAAGCCCTGGAACTGCTGGCCGAAGGCGGCTTCGGCGCGGTCAAGATCCGCCTCGGCCGCGGCACCCTGGAAGAAGATGTCGCCGCCGTCCGCGCCGTCCGCGCCGCCGTTGGCGATGACGTGGCCCTGCCGTCGGATTTCAATCAATGCCTGGATCTGGGGGAAGCGCTCAAGCGCTGTCGGGCGCTGGACGGGGAAGGGCTCTACTGGATCGAGGAGCCCATCGTTTATGATGACTTCGGCGGCATGGCGCGTATCGCCGCCGAAATTGAAACCCCGGTCCAGATCGGCGAAAACTTCTACGGCCCCGGGGACATGGCCCGCGCCATTACCGCCAAGGCGGCCGATTACATGATGCCGGACGCGGAACGGATTGGCGGCGTTACCGGTTGGCTGCGCGCCGCCGTTCTGGCGGAGGCGGCTGGAATTCCGGTGTCTTCGCATATTTTCCCGGAAATATCCGCCCATCTGCTGGCGGCGACGCCGACTCGGCAGTGGCTGGAATACGTGGACTGGGCCAATCCCATCCTGGCCGAGCCCCTGGCGGTGGAAAACGGCTCGGCGGTCATTGCCGAGGTTCCCGGCACCGGCATTGCCTGGAATGAGGCCGCCGTCGGCAGATATGCCGTCGATCTCTAGGATTGTTCGTCTACGCCCCCTTGATCGGAAGGGCCCAAGCCTTTATTCACCTGTGACTTGATCAGGATCGGAAGGACGAAATTGATGGCTGCCAACAAGAAACTTTTAATGTTGCCCGGCGATGGTATCGGGCCCGAGGTGATGGGCGAGGTAAAGCGCGTCATCGGCTGGATGGACAAACGCCGCACCGTCAGCTTCGATATCCAGGAAGAACTGGTCGGCGGATCCTGTTATGACGCCAACGGCGTCTCCATCACCGACGAAACCGTGGCCGACGCCATGTCCGTGGACGCAGTGCTGTTGGGCGCCGTCGGTGGACCCAAGTGGGATAACGTCGCGCGCGAGCACCGGCCCGAGGCCGGGCTGCTCCGGCTGCGTAAGGAAATGGACCTGTTCGCCAACCTGCGCCCGGCGCTGGTGTTCGACGCTCTCGCCGAGGCTTCGTCGCTGAAGCTCGACCTGGTCAAGGGATTAGACATGCTGATCATCCGCGAGCTCACCTCCGGCGTTTATTTCGGTCAGCCGCGCGGCATCGAGGAACTTCCTGACGGTTCGCGCCGCGCTCTTGACACCCAGCTTTACACCGACGCCGAAGTTCAACGGGTCGCCCGCGTCGCTTTCGAGTTGGCACGCAAGCGTTCCAACAAGGTGACCTCGGTGGAAAAAGCCAACGTCATGGAAACCGGCGTCTTCTGGCGCCAGGAAGTGACCAAGGTTCACGAAGCCGATTACAAGGATGTCGAGCTCGGCCACATGTATGCCGACAACTGCGCCATGCAGTTGGTGCGTTATCCCAAGCAATTCGACGTCATCGTCACCGACAACCTGTTCGGCGATATTCTTTCCGATTGCGCCGCCATGCTTACCGGTAGCCTCGGCATGCTGCCGTCGGCGTCCCTGGGGGCGCCGGACGAAAGCGGTCGGCGCAAGGCCATGTACGAACCGGTGCACGGTTCGGCGCCCGACATCGCCGGCCAGGAAAAGGCCAATCCGCTGGCCATGATTCTGTCCTATGCCATGATGCTGCGCTATTCCTTCGATCTCGATGAAGACGCGGACCTGGTGGAAGCGGCGGTCAAGAACGTGCTCGCTTCCGGCCTGCGTACCGGCGACATCATGCAGCCGGGCATGACCGCCGTTTCGACCGAAGCCATGGGCAAGGCGGTAACGGCGGAACTGGACAAGCTGGCGGCGTAAGGGCCGGTTGAAACGGGGCTCCCTTCGTTCCACTTGAATTCCCGCCCCGGGCGGGGTATGTCTCCGGCAACGTAATTATGGGATTTACCGGAATGCAGCGCGAAACCGCTCTCAAGGCTGAAACCAAGACCGCCCCTTAGGGCCGGACGTTCGTGTGCGAATGACAGGCCCGCCGGTTAAGACCTGCGGGCCTTTTACTTTAAAAGCCTAAACGCGATGGCTGGAGGCGGAAATCGCCGAGCCTTAAAGGAATGGAGAAAGCGAAGATGGGTTACAAGGTTGCCGTCGTCGGCGCCACGGGCAACGTGGGCCGGGAAATTCTGAAAACCCTCGCCGAACGGAAGTTTCCCGCCGACGAGGTGGTGGCGCTGGCCTCGGCCCGCTCGGTCGGGCGCGAAGTGTCCTACGGCGAGGACGAAGTGCTCAAGGTCGCCGATCTGGCGACTTACGATTTCACCGGTACCGACATCGTGTTGTCGTCGCCCGGCGCCAGGGTCTCGGCCGAGTTCGCGCCCCGGGCGGTGGAACAGGGCGCGGTGGTGATCGACAACACGTCGCACTACCGCATGGATCCGGACGTGCCCCTGGTGGTTCCCGAGGTCAATCCCGAAGCCATCGGCGAGTACCGCAACAAAGGTATCATCGCCAATCCCAACTGTTCGACCATCCAGATGGTGGTGGCGTTGAAACCGCTGCACGATCTGGCACGCATCCGCCGCGTGGTGGTCGCCACCTACCAGTCGGTCTCCGGTTCCGGCAAGGACGCCATGGACGAGCTCTTCAATCAGACTCGCGGCATCTACGTTAACGACCCGATCGAAAAAAACCGGGAAGTATTCACCAAACAGATCGCCTTCAACGTCATCCCCCATATCGACGTCTTCATGGACAGCGGTGAAACCAAGGAAGAATGGAAGATGATGGTTGAAACCAAGAAGATCCTCGACCCGGCCATTCTCGTCACTGCTTCTTGTGTGCGCGTGCCGGTTTTCATTGGTCATGCCGAAGCGGTCAATATCGAATTCGAGAGTCCCGTTGACGAAGATCAGGCGCGCGAAGCACTGAAGGCGGCACCGGGAATCATTGTCGTCGATCACCGAATTGACGAAGGTTACGTCACGCCGGCGGAATGCGCCGGCGAGGACGCGGTCTACGTCAGCCGCATCCGTTCCGATCCGACGGTGGACAACGGCCTCAACATCTGGGTGGTGGCCGATAATCTACGCAAGGGCGCGGCATTGAACGCGGTTCAGATCGCCGAGGAACTGATCAGGTCTTACTTAAAGTGATGCGGCCCAAAAAGTAATACGGCCCAAAGACTCGGCAAACGCGGCGGCCTGTAGGCCGGGAAAAGCAGCGTAGTCGTCAGGCTTCGGACGGAAGTTTGCGGCGGTCCGCATCGGTGCCCCGGTTCTGGCGCCGGTCTTCCCCTTTAAATCCGCCATTGGACCGCCGCCGCCGATCGGGACCGGCAAAGGTTTTTGCTTTTACGAAATCCCGGGGCCGGTCGATGATGGCGACGAAACGCCGGTATAAATCCGTAGCGGAATACGGCTTGATCAGGATTTCGGTGGCGCCGGCGTCACGGGCGGCCAGGATCCGACTCTGTTCCGAATGGGCGGTAACCATGATGATGGGAACGTGAGGGTCAACGACATCGGTTCCCTTGCGGATTAATCGGATCAATTCCATGCCATCGAGAACCGGCATGAGCCAATCGGTGATGATGATATCGGGGAAATATCCGGTTTTCAGCACAGCCAGCGCTTCGGCGCCGTCTCCGGCCTCCTTGATGCGTTTGATGCCCAGCGAATTGAGAACCTGTTTGAGCACATGGAGCTCGAACTGATTGTCTTCGACAATCAGGAAGTTCAGCTTTTCAAGGTTATAGTAATTCAAGGACTTCATGAATTGGTTTTCTTAAATCGCCAGACGCGATGGAAGTAATTTCCCCGTCGCAAGTTACACGCCGAACACCTTGCTAAAATTATGTATACTAGATATAGGGGTTTGCCATGGTGAAAAAAATAAAATCTAGGAGATCGGCCATGACGACTCAAATCTGTCCGCGGCGAAGCGTGCTGTTTGTTCCCGGGTCCAACGAAAGGGCCCTGGAAAAGGGGAAATCCCTGGCCGCCGACGGGCTGATTCTGGATCTGGAGGATTCAGTCGCCCCGGAACAAAAAACCGATGCCCGGGGCCGGGTCATGGCCGCGGTCGAAACGGGGGGCTATGGCCGCCGGGAGATCATCATCCGGGTCAACGGGCTGGAGACCCCCTGGGGCCGGGACGACATCGCCGCCGCCGCCGCGTCCGGTGCGGATGGAATTCTGCTGCCCAAGGTGGATGACGGTGCCGACGTTCGCGAAGCGGACTCCATTCTCGACGCCGCCGGCGCGCCGGAGGAAATGTCCATCTGGTGCATGATGGAAACGCCGAAGGCAATCCTGAACGCGGTGGATATTGCTTCGGCCAGTCCGCGGGTCGGCTGTCTGGTCATGGGAACGTCCGACCTGGCCAAGGATCTTTACTGCGCCCATACGCGTGACCGGCTGCCCATGATCACATCTTTGGAATTGTGCCTGTTGGCGGCCCGCGCGTACGGTCTGGCTATTCTTGATGGTGTATTTCTTGATCTTGATGACGATGAAGGGTTCACCCATTCCTGTCGGCAGGGACGCGACCTTGGGTTTGACGGCAAGACCCTCATTCATCCCAAGACCCTTGACCCGGCCAATGAAATCTTCGCGCCTTCCGGGGAGGAATTGGATTGGTCCCGGAAAATTATCGCCGCCCATGCCAAGGCGGAAAAGGAGGGCAAGGGGGTGGTGGTAGTCGAAGGCAAGTTGGTCGAGACTCTGCACGTCGCCAATGCCAAGCGCCTGATGGCCCTGCATGATGCCATACGGGGTTTGACGGAAGACTTGTCAAAATAGAACAAGCCGCAGGTAAGCAAAAAAAGAGACGTCAGGCTTGCGGATCCTGGGAAACCCACAATTAGCGTCACTAGCGTGACGCCCCTGACGTCTCTAGGAGCCGACCAGGCTCCGCGCACTTTAGAAGGCGGCTTCCCTTAATGATCCTCCCCCCGTGGTGTACCCTGGGCAGAGACTCACCACGCGAGAGGAGGCCGCGGTCTGTATTGTAAAATTTCCGTTGCCGGAAATCCCCCTTCACAACCCGCGAACGAAACGACCGGTTGCCTGATAATGCGGCGCGGCTCCCAAAGGGAGGCATCGCCTCCTGGGGGAAAGCATTTGCCCCCTTGAAGCCCTGTGTTTCGGTCCACGGAGGAACCGAAACACAGCCGGACCAAAAACCAATTTCCCCACCAGGGGAGTTCGGGCTCGATCCGGACGGGCCGCACCCATCCAGCGAACGAGACGCTCCGTCCTGGACCGGTTTTTCCCTGCGAACGCCACAACGACCTGAAGGTCTGGCGGGGGCGGCACAAGACAAAACCAATCCGTCGCCTTCGTGTACGGGAAGTACTATGAAGAAAAGCTAAAGTAGCATGCAATTAGAAATTCAGGTTTAAATGAATTTTTCTGTGCATAATTATTTGATATTTACACATTGCACGCACACGTTATCCACATTCTTATGCACACACTATAAATTTTACTTTGATC
>JAOUPW010000425.1 GCA_029879665.1 Rhodospirillales bacterium
CTTGACCCTGCCATGATATTTGTAACCGCCACGGTCAAAAATAACGTCCTTGACCCCGGCCGCGACAGCACGTTCCGCAATCAACTTTCCGACTTTTACCGCAGCGTCGACGTTTGTTCCTTTCGCCACCCCAGCGACTTTATCCTTACTCGAAGCAGAAGCGAGGGTGATGCCTTTGTCGTCATCGATCAGTTGCGCATAAATATGTTTGCCTGAACGAAATACGCTTAGGCGATGCCGCGAACCGCGATGCCGGGAAACCCGGGTCCGAACGCGACGCTTGCGGCGTAAAAAAAGCTCTTTATTGGTCGCCATGGCTTACTTCTTCTTTCCTTCTTTGCGTACGATCAATTCATCATCATACTTAATGCCCTTACCCTTATAGGGCTCCGGCGGCCGGAACCTTCGGATGACGGCAGCTGCCTGCCCCACTTTCTGTTTGTCGGCTCCGCTCAGTGAAATCTTGGTTTGTTCCGGGCATTGAATAGTGACGCCTTCGGGAATGGGAAAGCGGACTTCGTGGCTGTATCCCAATTGCAAGATGAGATCCTTGCCTTGAACCTGGGCACGATAGCCAACGCCGTTGACCTCCAGGTTGCGCGTGAATCCTTCGGACACGCCCGTGATCATATTGCTGAGCATGCTTCGCATGGTTCCCCACATTTTTTGCGACTGCGAGCTATCGCTGCTGGGCTTGACCCAGATCTGATCTCCTTCCCGGGAAATCACCACATCATCAACAAAAGTGCGCGAAATTTGGCCCAGTTTTCCCTTGGCCGTAATCTGCTGGCCGGAAATCTGAACGTCAACTCCACTGGGAACGGTGACAGGGTTTTTGCCAATACGCGACATAACAGGGACCTAACTCATTCAGCCTAAAAAACTTTGCAAAGAACTTCGCCACCGACGTTGACATCTCGCGCTTCCGCGTCCGACAACACGCCTCGGGGCGTTGAAAGAATTGAAATTCCCAGACCGTCATAAACACGGCCAAGGTCCTTGATCCCCGAATAAACCCGGCGACCAGGCTTGGAGACGCGGTTAATTTCACGAATTACCGGTTCGCCTTCGTGATATTTCAACTCAATACTAATTTCGCGGACACCCGGGCGAACTTCCTGCATGGTAAAATCTCGAATGAAACCTTCCCGCTTGAGAACCTCGAGCACATTGCTACGGAGGCGGGAGGCGGGAGAGTTTACAACGGACTTATGCGCGCGCTGTCCATTACGGATGCGTGTCAGCATATCGCCCAAGGGATCTGTCATTGACATCTTCGCGTCTTCCTTACCAGCTCGATTTAACCATTCCGGGGATCAACCCCTTAGACGCAAGTTCCCTCAGCGCAATGCGCGATATCTTGAACTTGCGGTAATTTCCTCGCGGGCGACCGGTCAGGGAACACCGCAGATGCTGTCTGACGGGAGAGGAATTCCGAGGAAGCGTCGCCAACTTAAGAGTCGCCTCGAAGCGATCTTCCGGCGACAGCGACATATCCTTCGCCAAATCCTTCAGCCGGTTCCGCTTGGAGGCAAAGCGCCTGGCCAAACGTTCCCGTTTCTTGTTTCTCTCGACAGCACTTTTCTTTGCCATTCCGGGTTACTCCCTAACCGCTTGATTTTCTAAACGGCATATCAAATGCCTTGAGCAACGCTCTCGCTTCAACATCATTATTTGCGGACGAGCAAATCACGATATCCATGCCCCGAATCGCATCCACCTGATCGTAATCGATCTCCGGAAACACGATCTGTTCCTTCAAGCCCATCGAATAATTTCCAGCACCATCGAAGCTTTTGGCCGAAACGCCACGGAAATCTCGAACCCGAGGCAGCGCCACGTTGATTAGCCGATCCAGGAATTCGTACATCCGTTCATTCCGGAGCGTCACCTTGCAACCAACAACCATTCCTTCGCGCAGCTTGAAATTGGCGATGGATTTTCTGGCCGTGGTGATTACCGGTTTCTGACCGGTAATTTTGGTTAAATCTTCGACGGCACCCTGAATTTTCTTCTTATCCTGTGACGCTTCGCCAACGCCCATATTGAGGACGATTTTAGTCAGCTTCGGAATCTGCATGGGATTCTTGTATTTGAATTCCTCCTGCAGAGCCGCCCTGATCGATGACGAATACATTTCACGCAAGCGTGCCATTACTCTAAACCCTTACTCAATCAATAATTTCGCCGGAACGTTTGGCATAGCGAACCTTGCGTCCGTCTTCGAGAAATTTAAATCCGATCCTGGTCGCATCGCTGCTTTTCGGATCGACATGCGCCAGATTGGAAAGGTGGATCGGAGCCTCTTTTTCCACGATCCCGCCGGCCGATGCCTGGCTGGGGCGGGTGTGGCGCTTGACCACGTTCACGCCCTGGACGATGGCGCGTTCATCCATCGGAATAACGCGCAGCACTTCGCCGGTCTTGCCTTTGCTCTTGCCGGTGAGAACGATCACACGATCGCCTTTTTTAATTCGTTCCGCCATCACAGCACCTCGGGCGCAAGAGAAATGATCTTCATAAAGTTTTTCGCGCGCAGTTCACGGGTCACGGGGCCGAAAATACGCGTACCAATGGGTTCGCCCTGCTTGGTAAGCAGCACTGCGGCGTTGCGGTCAAAGCGGATGGAGGATCCGTCCGCACGATGAATATCTTTCGCCGTCCGCACCACAACCGCTTGCAATACATCACCTTTTTTAACCCGGCCCCGGGGAATCGCTTCCTTGACCGAAACCACGATGATATCGCCAACAGAGGCGGACCTGCGCTTGGATCCACCGAGCACCTTGATACACTGCACCCGCCGGGCACCAGAGTTATCTGCTACGTCCAAGTTACTTTCTGCTTGGATCATTCTCTTATTCCTTTCTCATTCTCCTCAGCGGACGCTTAGACGCCCTCGGAGATGACTTCCCAGCATTTCCGCTTTGAAATCGGACGACATTCGCGGATCCGAACTATATCGCCGGTCTTGCTGGAATTAGTTTCATCATGCGCGGCATATTTCTTGGAACGGCGG
>JAOUPW010000024.1 GCA_029879665.1 Rhodospirillales bacterium
GGCTTCGCCGATCACCACCAGGCGGCTTTGGCGCGCTTCGCCATCCCCCCACGACCGGTCGTAGTAACGCTCGATGCGGGGACCGGCGGCCTGGACCACGTGACGCATGTCGCTGCCCGGCACATGAACGAAACCCTTGATGCGCAGGATCGGGTGATCGCGGATGGCGGCGGCGATGCGGGATTCAAGGGCCGCCGGATCGGCGACGTCGGCCAGGGCGACGATGAAGCTGTCGAAATCGTCGTGGTCGTGTTCGTCTTCACCGTCGTGGCACGACGGACGCGCCGCCAGGTCGTCTTCCGCTGCCGCCTTCAGCCCCAGCAACACCTCGACGCTGACCCGGCCGTGGCGGGTGGAAAGAACGTGGACGCCCTCGCGCACCTGGGCGGTGATGTCGCTTTTGACCCGGGCTTCCTCGCCATCGACCAACAGATCGGACTTGTTCAACAGGATCATGTCGGCGGCCAGTAATTGGTCGGTGAACACCTCTTCCAACGGGTTATCGTGTTCGTACGATGGGTCGGCATCGCGTAGGGCCTGCACGGCCACGGGATCGTCGGCGAACAGTCCGGCGGCGACCGCCGGACCGTCGACCACGGCGATGACGCCGTCGACCGTCACTTTCGAGCGCACTTCCGGCCAGGTGAAGGCCTTGATCAGCGGCTTGGGCAAGGCTAGGCCGGAAGTCTCAATCACGATGTGATCGGGCGGCGTGTCCCGGTTGAGCAGGCTTTCCATGGTTGGCAGAAAGTCGTCGGCCACCGTGCAACAAATGCAACCGTTGGCCAGTTCCACGATGTCGCCTTCGTCGCAGCTTTCGATGCCGCAGCCGGTGAGAATTTCACGGTCGATGCCAAGATCGCCGAATTCGTTGATGATCAGCGCGATCCGCCGCCCATCGGCGTTTTCCAAAAGGTGACGGATCAAGGTGGTCTTGCCGGCGCCTAAAAAGCCGGAGATCACGGTAGCGGGAATTTTCATGACGTTTCTTCTTTTACGGTTACCGGTATTCCCGCCACGACCAACACGACACGCTTGGCGGCGGCGGCGACTGTCTGGTTCATGGCCCCGGCGGCGTCGAGATAGGCCCGCGCAAGCGCATTGGCGGGAATGACACCGAGGCCGGTTTCGCTGCTGACCATCACTACCGGAAAAGTAAGGGTTTTGACGACGGCGACAAGGCCTGCGGTTTCTTCAGCCACATCCCGGCCGGCGGCCAGCAGGTTGGCGGCCCAGATGGAAAGGCAGTCCACCAGCACCGGCACCCCGCCATCCAGCGCCTTCAGGGCGCCCGCCAGATCGAGGGGTTCCTCAACGGTGGTCCAGGACGCGCCCCGGCGCTGTCGATGGATTTCGATTCGCGCCGCCATTTCCCGGTCGCCGGCTTCCGCCGTCGCCACATAAACCGCAACCCTATCGTGGCCGATCAGGCTTTCCGCATAGGCACTTTTGCCCGAACGCTGCCCCCCCAGAACCAGGGTCAGCGGCGCCAGGGAGGCGGGAGTAAGAACCATCCTATACGCTCCCCACCAACGCTACCGCGGCGGCCGGTTGAGAACGTTCACCCGCCAGACACCGCCCAGGCCCTGGAGAATGCGTTCCGGCACATGGTCAAGCCGGGTCAGCGACAGGTTGTCGATGCGCACCGCGATGGCGTGTTCCGGCGGCAGGGCGAGGGCGAGGGCGACGGCGGCGCGAATGGTGCCGCCATGGGTAACGGCGACGATGTCGCGACCACGGTGAGTGTCGTTAAGCCGGTCGATGACGGCGGCAACCCGGGCGATCAGATCGGCGAAGCTTTCGCCGCCGGGGGGCGGAGTTTCCAGCGGGCTGTGCCAGAATTTTTCATGAACTTTCCCGTCGGCGGTTTTGATGTCGTCCCAGGTCGAACCTTCCCAATCGCCGAAGCTCTGTTCGGCGAAATCCACTTCTTCCAGCGGCTCCGGCGCCACCAGGCCGGCGGCGCGGATGGTCGCCGCCGTCGCCTTGGCCCGCTGCAAATGACTGGTCACCCAGACCGCGCCCTCGGGCAGAAGCCCGGCCAGCGCCCTGAAAGAATCTTCGTCGGAAGTATCGCAAGGCACGTCCCGCTGGCCGTAGATACGCCCACCGTAATCCACCACCGGGGCATGACGCACCCACCACCATCTGGTCACTTTATTACTATCCATTTGCTCCGCCATACGTTCAGCCCGCCGCCGCCGCGATTAAAAGGGAAATTTCCGCCAGTTGCTGGTACGCACCGAGCACATCGCCGGTTTGGCCGCCGATCTGGGCGCGGGCGATGACGGAAAACAGAATGAACACCCCGGCCACCGTAGCCAAGGCAAAAAATCCGCTGAACGCGCCCAGCAGCAACAGCACCGCCAGACCACCGATGATGCCGGCCAAGAAGATATCCCTGTCCGCCGGTTTTCCTGCCGCCGCGCCCAAGCCTTCATCGCGGGCGGGCGGCAGCACGGCCATGGCCAGGGGAAGCACGGCGCGCGATGCCATGGCGGCGGCGACCATGGCCGCGAGGGCCGCCGCCGTGCCGGCATTGGCGGCGACGCCGGCGATGAGGGTGGCGCGCAGACCGAGGCTAAGCACCAGGGCGAGGACGCCGTAAGTGCCGATCCGGGAATCGCGCATGATGGCGAGCTTATCTTCCCGGTTCCTGCCGCCGCCGAATCCGTCGGCGACATCCGCCAGACCGTCTTCGTGCAGGGCACCGGTCACCAGCGCCGACGCCCCCAAGGCCGCAAGTGCGGCGGCCAGAGGCGCCAGGCCGATCAGTTCGGCCGCCATATAGACCGCCGCCGCAACCCCGCCGACGCCAAGCCCGATTAGGGGAAAGGCACGGGCGGCTTCACTTAAAGGCCGCGCCCCGTTGGTTTCATTCAGCCGGATCGGCAGGCGGGTCAAAAAGAACGCCACCAGAGCCAGGTCCGAACCCCAGCCTTTTAAAATGCCCCGATCGATGCCCAGGCCGAACCCATTGGCGAATCCCCGGTTCACGGATTCGGTCAAATCCTTGCCCGTGCGTTTCAGTTTTTCACCGATTTCGCTGACGTCCGGCATGGAGTTTCGGGCCTTTTCCTCAAGGTGTTTGGTCGAAAGAATTTTATCCGTTATAGCTGTCGGCCATCTTATCAGAAAGGCCCTCCCCGCAATGAACTCTATTCCCGCCGTCAAAACGCTTGATGACGTTCGCGCGCTGCTCCGCGATCTTCCCGGCCCAGACAAGACGGCGGCGGAAGCGGCGGAAGCCCGCGAACCGCAACTGACCAAGCCCCGGGGCTCCCTGGGGCGGCTGGAGGAACTGGCCCAATGGCTGGCGGCCTGGCAGGGGACCCATCCGCCGGCCATGGATAATCCGGCGGCAAACGTCTTCGCCGGCAATCATGGAGTCACGGAGCAGGGCGTTTCCGCCTTTCCCGCGGAGGTTACCCATCAGATGGTGGCCAACTTCGAACATGGCGGTGCAGCCATCAATCAACTATGCAAAACCTTCGGCATCCGGCTTCGGGTCGAGGCACTTGACCTGGACACTCCCGTCCGCGATTTCACCCGCGCCCCGGCCATGACCGACTCGGAATGCGCCCGGGCCATGATGTTGGGCATGGAAACGGTACCGGATGCGGCGAATGTTTTGTGCCTGGGCGAAATGGGGATCGGCAACACCACTTCGGCCGCCGCCATCGCCTTTGGCCTTTACGGCGGCGACGCCCAGATGTGGACCGGGCCCGGCACCGGGGTCAGCGGGAAGGCGCTTTCCAACAAGGCCGTTGTCGTAGGCGACGGCGTGCGCCTGCATAAAGACGCAATGCGCGACGGCCTGGAGGTGCTGCGCTGTTTGGGCGGGCGAGAACTGGCGGCCATCGCCGGCGCGGTGATCGGCGCGCGGCTGAAAAAAATTCCGGTGTTGCTTGACGGCTATGTTTCTACCGCTGCCGCCGCCCCTTTGCAGACGGTCAACCCGGCGGCGCTGGACCATTGCCAGGTGGCCCATGTCTCGGCCGAGCCCAGCCATCGTCTGTTGGTCGAAAAAATCGGCAAGCATCCGCTCCTGGATCTGGGCATGCGCCTGGGCGAAGCCTCGGGCGCGGCGCTGGCAGTGGGCATCCTTAAGGCCGCCGTCAACTGCCACGCCGGCATGGCGACCTTCGCCGAAGCCGGGGTCAGCGACGCGGACTGAGGCTTACTTTCCCTATTCCCCCTGTTGCAGCAGCAGCCCCTTGACGCGGGCAATGCGGAACATGTGCAGGAAAAAGCCGGTGGTGGCGGCAAGGTAAAGCACATTGAGTCCAGCCGCGTTGAGGAACAGATCCATGCGGAAGGTATCTTCGAACAACACCGCGCGCATGCCTTCAAACACATGGGACGACGGCAGCGCCAGGGCGACAGGCTGCAACCAGGTGGGCAGGGTTTCAATGGGGTAGTAGATGCCTGAAAATGGCGCGACCAGGAAGATGCCGAGCCAGCAAAGCGATTCCGCACCCATGCCGAAGCGCAGCACCAGGGCCGAAACCAACAGCCCGACACTCCAGCCCATAACCAGAAGGTTGACGAAAAAAGCGGCCAGCGGCGGTCCCAGTTGAAACACCCAGACGTCGTAGAGCGGCATCGCCAAAAACGCCGCCGGCGCCACGCTGATCAGGGTGCGGATGGCGCTCATCGCGGTCAGGGACGCCACCAGTTCATAGGGGCGGAGCGGGCTGACGAACAGGGAGCCCAGGTTGCGCGACCAGATTTCCTCGATGAACGACAGGGATAGGCCAAGATTGGACCGGAACAGCACGTCCCACAATAAGACAGCGCTGATCAGCACGCCGGCAGATTCCGCCACCCAGGAACTGTGGCCGAGGAAAAACTTGGTGATGAACCCCCACAGGATCATCTGCATGGTCGGCCAATAGGCCAGCTCCAGCACTCGCGGCCAGGAACCGCGCAGAATATAAAGATGCCTGAGAATCATGGCGCCGAGGCGGCGCCAGGAAAAGAGCGCCGCCGGCGCGTGGATGTCCTTTTCCCGGCTCATGACGCGCTCCTGGCAGCGGAATCGCGTTTGCGGGCAATATCGAGAAACACCTGCTCCAGCGTGTCGCAACCGAATCGGCTGATCAACTCGCGAGGCGAGCCGCGGTCGACAATGGCGCCGTTCTTCATCATCAGCACCATGTCGGCGAGCCGTTCCACCTCGGCCATGTTGTGGGACGCCAACACGATGGTCGCGCCCGTGCGCCGCTTATAGGCTTCGAGATGGCCGCGCACCCAATCGCCAGTATCCGGATCCAGGGAGGCGGTCGGTTCGTCCAGCAACAAAAGGTCCGGTTCATTCAACAAGGCCTTGGCCAGCGCGACACGGGTTTTCTGTCCGGCCGACAGGATGCCGGTGGGCCGGTCGAGAAACTCAACAACTTCCATGTCACGGGCAACGCTCTGCACCCGCTCCCGGGCCCGGTTGACTCCGTACAGATTGGCATAGACGTTGAGGTTTTCGCGCACCGTCAGGCGCCGGGGCATGTCCACATACGGCGAGGAAAAATTCATCCGCGGCAGCACCCGGTAACGATGCCGCAGCATGTCTTCGCCGAAGATGGTGACGGAACCCGACGTCGGCAGCAACAGGCCGAGAAGAATGGAAAGGGTCGTCGTTTTACCGGCGCCGTTGCCGCCGAGAAAAGCGGTGGTCGACCCGGCATCGATGGCAAACGACAGAGAACTGATCGCGGTGACGGAATCGAACCGCTTGGTCAGATCCCGGGCAGAGACAACGGTTTCTCTTTTGCTTCCGGACATGGGCAACCTAGTGGATAAAATCTAACATATTTGCAGTGGGTGTGCTTCGTGCTGAAAATTACTTAACGGTAAGACCGGGGCCTTTTGACCTTGAGCAGTTCACGGCGTCGTAAATCATCGGCGTGGATGGTTTCGATCTGTCGCCCTTGGAACAGCACGATACCGACCGTGTGGCCGAAACGGATAGCCTCTTCGCTGTCAACCCGGCACATGATGACCCGGCCCGACCCGGCCCGGGCAATGAGCCGCCGCAGATGGTCGATCTCTTCCTCTTCGAAATCCATCATTGAATAATGCCAGATCATTTTTATGAAATCGGCGCCAAGGCGCTCACGATCAACCAACGGCAAGGTCATATGCGTCAACCCATCAATGCAAACCCGATAGCCTTTATCCTGCACGAATTCCCGGGCGAACATGTAGGCGCCCAAATCGGCGAAGACATCGACCTTCTGCAATTCAACGATCATGGCCCCCCGGCGGCTGGCGGGAATGCCGTCGTTAAAATCCTGAAACTGTTGCGACAGAAGGGTTGAAACATTCATATTGCAGCTGATGTCACCTTCAATGGCGGGGCCGTCATTCTTGTTCAACATGGAGAGCATGCGCCGGTCCAGCGTTTCCGTCAGATGCTGAAACAGCCACCGGTTGGACGTCAGGTTGACGCCGGGAATCAGCGTTTCCTGCAGATCCTTGATCGAAATAAACAACTCACTGAAAAGCGCGTCGGGAATCATATCCGGGCCGATACCGCACACGAACTGACGCCGCACCATGTTGGACAGATCGGCGCGGACCAAAGCCTGTTCAATCCGCTCGAGAACGGCCGGAGTCAAGGGCTCTCCGGTTTCCTGTTTATCCTTCAGCGCCTGACGGGTATTGACCCGTTTGCGTTCTTTTTCCTCTTCCTGTTTCTGTTCAATATCCACCAGGCTTTGAACAAGGTAGAAAAATTCATCGTACTGGGTTTCAACGTTGTACCAGGTATCGAAAACCAGATTGGAATCTTCCTCTTCCACCAACAACGGATCATCGCTGAAAAGAAAATGAATCCTTTGCACCACGGTTTCAACCTGGATCTGGGATTCGGATTTGTAAATAAATACGAGATCCGAATTGCGCAGGGTGAAAAGCTGTCCCTGCATGGATTGGACCAAGGGCTCGAAACTGCTGGCGGCGGCGCGGATGTGTTGTTCGCGGCGGTTGTAAGGCTGCAGCCCCGATAGGTGAAGATGCACGGAGCCCCGGCCGTGCCTGTGCTTTTCCAGTCGGCGGGCGTAATCCAGGAGCAGGGCTTCCTGCCCGCCGCCGCGCCCTGAAATGTTCGGCGACATCGCCATCACATAACCCCCTTGGCCTGCAGGGCGGAAATCAGCTTGTCGATATAATGGCCCTGATAACGATGAATGCCGAGGCCAAGCCCCCATTTTACGGCATCTTCGGAATCAACCCGGGACAGGATCACCCGGTCTCTTCCGCTGGCTTGCACCACGTCGCGCATTTCAACCATTCGGTCTTCCGGAACATTGCCGGAAAATTCCGGGCCCCAGCTTATCTTTACCAGGTCGGTTTGCAAGACTCCGGGATCGAAGAACTGCAATGACATGGGGGTCAGGCCATCGACAAGAACCGTGTATCCGAGGTCGCTGAGCACATCACGTGCATAGGAGAACGCCCCCATGTCGGAAAAAATGTCAATCAGATGGAATTCGATAACCACCTTGCCGGTGTTTTTTCCGATGCTTTTATGAAAATGCTGAAACTCCCGCGACAAAATGGTGCTGATGTTTAGGTTGAGGCTGATTGGTATGTCGGTATCCTTGAATTGCTTACGCGACATAATCGCCAGCACACGCTTGTCCAGAGCTTCGGTCAAATACTGGAACAACCAAGGATTTGCGAACAGGTTGACGTCGGGAGCGATCCGCTGTTGCAGTTCCGACATGGACACGAAGTGTTCGCTGAACAGAAGACCCCCGTCATTAAGGGAAAGAATTTTTACGGCGAATTGCTGTCGGATCATATCGGAGATCCGCGCATTGACCAGTTTGTTGCTGATCTCGGAAAGATTTCCGGGATCAAGGGAAACACCGGTCATTTTCCGTGCCGCGGGTTTGGATTGCTTGACCTCCAGCTTAGGTTCCGCACCGCTCGCCATCGATATGATCACGGCCTTGAACGCGGAATAGTCCTTGGGTATGCCCAAATCGTACCAGGTCGAAAACTTGTCATCTTCTCCGCTGCTGCCGGACGCCGCCAGTGGATCTTCGCTGAACAAAGCGCGGGCTCTGTAAACGGCTTGTTCCACGTCCCGAACCGGAGCGTCGCGGCAAATAAGAACAAGATCGCCGTTGGCGCAGCGGTACAACAGCGCGTCCGCGCTCGTCATCAGCGAATCAAAGGAACGTGCGGCGATCTGGATGAAGTTGGGCTTGCGGTTGACGGCACGAAGTTTGGACAGGTGGATGTGGATGGCATAATACCCTGCTCGCACATTGCCGATGCGGCGCAGCTGTTCCACGATCAGGCGGTCCTCACCGGAGGACGCCTGAAGGGATCCGCTCATTTCGAGTCCCGGATCAGCCATAATCTACCCTTCAACCTGATTTCTTTCGCGATCTTTCCGCCCCCCCGCCCAGGCCGACCTGGAAGGGCTTGTCACTTATGCTCCGAATCACCATTTTATTCCTTGTCATGGCACCGACACAACCAACCGTCACACCGTCGCCGCCCCTGGGTCAAGCCCGGGTTCCCCGGAATTGCAGGGTTTATGCCGTCGGCGACATTCACGGACGCGCCGATCTCCTGGAAAGAATGGTGTCGATGATCATGGATGATGCTGAGAATGCCAAATCCCGGCGCAACATCATTGTCTTTCTGGGTGATTATATTGATCGCGGCCCGGAGTCCTTCGAGGTCATCGACCTGTTGGCGGCGGGCCCGCCGCCGGGGTTCGAAGCCTATTTTCTAAAGGGCAATCATGAGGATTATCTGCTTCGCTATCTCGAAGACGGAAGGAACCTGAAAGACTGGCTTGCCAACGGCGGTGATGCAACCTTGGTCAGTTACGGCCTCGATCCCCTGAACTGTTCCGTTTCAGCCCTCAAAACCGCCGTTCCCGACAATCACCTCGCGTTTTACAAATCCCTTAAAAGCTGGCACCGGGAGGGGGACTATTTGTTCGTGCACGCCGGATTGCATCCCGAGTTGCCGCTTGAAAACCAGCGGGAGGTCGACATGATTTGGATCCGCGGTAAATTTCTCAACTTTACGGGCTCCTTCGGCTTTCTTGTGGTGCATGGACATTCCATTCATCCCGAACCCGACGTATGCGACAACCGGATCGGCATCGACACCGGTGCCTATGAATCCGGCCGCCTGACCTGTCTGGTTCTGGAAGGAACCGATTACCGGTTTTTAACAACCTGAACGCCTTATCCTTTGCCGCCTCCCGTCTTCGTGGTAGGTTCTCGGCGTTCTTCCATTTCATGGGAAAGTGCTGTGTCGAGAAAACGGGTTTTAGTCACCGGCGGCGCCGGGTTTTTGGGTTCACATCTTTGCGAACGGCTGCTTGCCGACGGCCATGACGTTCTGTGCGTCGACAATTTTTATACCGGCGCCAAGGACAACATCGCGCTGCTGCTGGATAACCCGCACTTCGAACTGATGCGTCATGACATCACCTTTCCCCTCTATGTGGAAGTCGATGAAATTTACAACCTCGCCTGCCCGGCTTCCCCGATCCATTATCAGCATGATCCGGTGCAGACGACCAAGACTTCGGTCCATGGCGCGATCAACATGCTGGGCCTGGCCAAACGAACCAATGCCAAAATCATGCAGGCTTCCACCAGCGAGGTCTATGGCGACCCTGAAATCCATCCCCAGCCGGAACACTATAACGGCAACGTCAATCCCATAGGGCCGCGCGCCTGTTATGATGAAGGCAAGCGCTGTGCGGAAACATTGTTCTTCGATTACCACCGTCAGCACGGGCTTAATATCCGCGTCGCCCGCATCTTCAACACCTATGGGCCGCGCATGTTGCCCAATGACGGGCGGGTGGTTTCCAACTTCATCGTTCAGGCCCTGGCCGGAACCCCCATCACCCTTTACGGCGACGGCGGGCAGACCCGGTCTTTCTGTTATGTCGATGACCTGATCGAAGGGTTTATCCGCCTGATGAAGGCGCCCGATTCCCTGACCGGTCCGGTCAACCTGGGAAACCCCGGCGAATTCACCATCCGCCAGCTCGCCGAACGGGTGCTCGCCCTGACCGGATCAAAATCGGCTATCGAAACCAAGCCGCTGCCGGCGGACGACCCCATGCAACGCTGCCCGGATATCGGGCTGGCGAAAGAAAAACTTGGCTGGACGCCGGGGGTCGACCTCGATCAAGGCCTAAAAAAGACAATCGCCTACTTCAAAAACTTGCCCTAAAGCAAATCCCGAGCAAAACGCCCCGCGATGACGTATTTGCGAGATCTAATAAGCCCCCCGGCATTCTTGCCGGCGTTAATTCAGGTGTGCTGCAGGTAGGATTTGAACTCGGTATCGGCCTCGATGATATCGGCGACAAGAAAACTGACCAGATCCTCGTAGACTCTTTCAAGGTCGGCCTGTTCAGAAGCTGAATTGAAGTTTTCCCTGATTTTGTCGGCGCGTTCAAGAATCCGAATATGATGATTTTCGTGACCCCTCAGGCGCGGATAGCCGATTTCGGCAAGGACGGCCTCTTCGTGGACGAAATGCTTGCGGACGCTGTCGATCAGGAGCTCGACCAGGTCTTTCGCCCGCTCGTTGTCACCGGAGGCAAGCACGGTATCGACCTGATCGAGAATTTCGATTAGTTCTTTGTGGTCGTCGTCGAGGGCTTTGTGTCCGATCTCGAACGAAGGCAGCCATTTCAATTTCGCCATTTTTCCCCTTATCCCCCCTTTGCTGCCGTTTTTTTCTTGAAAATCAACTTTAACCTTGCCCGGATCGGTTTAGAAGCTGAAAAATCGTTGTGAATTGAAGGGTTTTTAGCCTCTATGAGCAATAATATTTTTATATATCAAGACGTTTTTCCCCATTTCCTGGACAATTCGGGGTAAAAAGCGCCATGAAACAAGTCATTCAGAACACCCGCAACGGTCAACTGACGGTCAAGGACGTACCGCCGCCCAAGGTCCGGGCCGGTCATATCCTGGTCCGCACCGGAGCGTC
>JAOUPW010000426.1 GCA_029879665.1 Rhodospirillales bacterium
GCAATCGAAGCGGATCAATGTCCTTCAGGTTCCGATCCTCAACCGCAGTGACTTGTCGCCGGAACTGGCTAAACGGATGTTTCTATGGGTGTCGGTCGCCCTGCGCAAACATATCATAGAAAATTTCAAATTCGATCAGGCTACAATCGACGAGCTTCTCGAAACTTCCGCGTTCGGGGAAATCGAATCTGCAAGATTAGAATCCAAAAATACGAAAACCGATGAACTTGCGGGGCGTCTTCATCAGGAAGGCATTGTGTCGTATGATCTGATGGTGGCAACCCTCGAAGACGGTGAGGTGCCGCTGTTCATATCCATGCTCTGCCAGGAAACCCGCCTGCGTCCGACTCTTGTGCGGCGAATTCTGTTTGAGCCCGGCGGTGAAGGCTTGGCGGTCGCCTGCAAGGCGATCGGCATGGACAAAAAGAATTACGGCAAAATATTTTCCATCAGCCGTATGGCAAGACCTGAGCAAACTCAGGAGGGGCTTCAGGATATGAAAGAGGCCATCGATTTTTACGAACGCATATCCATCGAGGCGGCCAAGGACGTGCTTCACAAATGGCGCCACAGCCCGGATTACCTGGCGGCAATCCGGGCCCTGGAAATGTCGCCGAAATCCCCCTGAAAAGCCGGACCGGACGGGGGGTGGAATATGAAGATTCCCATTATTTAGCCATATTTTACCCTTCTGGGGCTTTTATCGCGCCCTTGAAAACCATATATTTGTAAACAGACCGTCGAATGGCTCCCCAAGGGGTTCATTGGCTTGAAAGTGAATTGGCAATGGATTTTAGGAGTAACGCCTGAATGAGCGGCGGAAAGAAAGACCCGATTGGAAACGATGAAACTGGCATAGCCGTCAAACCCCGGGCCAAGACCAAGAAGCCTTCCATGTATAAGGTCTTGATGCTTAATGACGATTATACGCCGATGGAGTTTGTGGTTTATGTGCTTGAACGCTTTTTCGGCATGAACAGCGATGAAGCAACCCGCATCATGCTGCATGTTCATCAACGGGGCGTCGGTGTATGTGGCGTATTTACTTACGAAGTAGCGGAATCGAAAGCGAACCAGGTGATGGATTTGGCCCGCGAGCACCAACACCCCTTGCAATGCACTGTTGAAAAAGACGGAAGCGAATAAAAAATCATGTTATCGCGACATCTCGAACAAACAATTCACCGGGCCATTGCTTTGGCCACTGAACGCAGTCACGAATTCGCGACTTTGGAACACTTGCTGCTCGCCCTGACCGAAGATCAGGACGCGGTTGCCGTGCTCAGGGCCTGCGGCGTCAACCTGGACCAGTTGCGCCAGGATCTGACTGAATTCATCAACGAAGACATGTCCAACACGGTTATGTCTAAATTAAACGAACCCCAGCCCACTTCCGGTTTCCAGCGCGTGGTTCAGCGCGCGGTCATTCATGTCCAGTCGGCGGGCCGTGAAGAAGTCACCGGCGCCAATATCCTGGTGGCGCTGTTTTCGGAACGGGAATCCCATGCCGTCTTTTTCCTCCAGGTCCACGACATGTCGCGGCTTGATGCGGTCAATTATATTTCTCATGGCATCGCCAAGGTTCCGGGCGAATTCGAAGCCCGCACGGTTCATGGTGCTGACGAGGATGCGGACGAGGAAAAAATCGTCAAGAAGGGCCAGGAGGCATTGGAAGCCTACTGCGTCAATCTTAACCAGAAGGCGCGCGACGGCCGCATTGATCCTCTGATCGGCCGTGACGCTGAAATCGATCGCACCATCCAGATTCTCTGTCGGCGCAATAAGAACAACCCCCTTTATGTCGGAGACCCCGGAGTCGGTAAAACGGCCATCGCCGAAGGTCTGGCCCGGCGCATTATTCATCAGGACGTGCCCGAGGTACTGTTCGACGCCACTATTTATTCCCTCGACATGGGCTCGCTGCTCGCCGGCACGCGCTATCGCGGCGATTTCGAGGAACGCCTGAAAGGGGTCATCTCGGAACTGGAAAATTTACCCGGCGCCATTCTGTTCATCGATGAAATCCATACCGTGATCGGTGCCGGCGCTACGTCCGGAGGGTCCATGGATGCTTCCAACATTCTCAAACCCTCGCTTTCCAGCGGTGTTCTCCGCTGCATGGGTTCGACCACGTACAAGGAATACCGCAGCTATTTCGAAAAGGACCGCGCGCTGGTGCGGCGGTTCCAGAAGATCGACGTATACGAGCCTTCCGTCGAGGATGCGGTCAAGATCCTGCGCGGCCTCAAGCCCTATTACGAGGAACACCATAAGGTCACCTATTCGGCGGAAGCGCTGCGTTCGGCGGTGGAACTTTCGGATCGTTACATCAGCGACCGCAAGCTGCCGGACAAGGCAATTGACGTGATTGACGAAGTCGGCGCTTCGCGCATGCTGCTGCCGCCGGGGAAACGCAAGAAACGAGTCGGCGTCAAGGACGTGGAAGCGGTGGTCGCGATGATCGCCCGCATTCCGCCCAAGAGCGTTTCCGCCGACGACAAAAAGGCGCTGAAGACCCTGGAACGGGATCTCAAGACCATGGTCTTCGGTCAGGATAAGGCGATCGATGCGCTGGCATCGGCCATCAAGCTATCGCGCGCCGGCCTGCGCGAGCCGGAAAAACCCATCGGTTCTTATCTGTTCTCGGGCCCCACCGGCGTTGGCAAAACCGAAGTTGCGCGGCAATTGGCGCTAACGTTGGGAGTCGAACTGGTGCGTTTCGATATGTCCGAATACATGGAACGCCATTCGGTTTCGCGCCTGATCGGCGCGCCGCCGGGCTACGTCGGTTTCGATCAGGGCGGCCTGCTTACCGACGCCATCGACCAGCAACCCCATTCGGTGCTGCTGCTGGACGAAATCGAAAAGGCGCATCCGGACCTGTTCAACATCCTGTTGCAGGTGATGGATCACGGCAAGCTGACCGATCACAACGGCAAGAGCATCGATTTCCGCAACGTCATTTTGATTATGACGACAAACGCCGGTGCCGCCGATCTCGCCA